>NZ_JBBHKW010000012.1:0-80134 GCF_037482625.1 Corynebacterium sp. H128
ACTGCCGAGCATGTCCAGTTTGTGCAAGATGAGCTCAATGACACTCCGCGAATCGTGCTGGGTGGGTGCACTCCTCGTGAGATACTGATGAAAACACTCAATGGTGCATTCACAGCTTGACACCGCCAAGGAATTACGTAGCACTTCTGAAGCGCTTTCCTGGGTTTTTCGAGTTCTTGAAGTAGTTGCCGCGGATTCGAAGGGCGGGAAACAGTTAGACTGTGGAGCTATGGGAATTCTGTTTCGCGAAAAGAAGAAGGTCGGTAAGAACAGCTGGATTAACGTTTCCGGCTCCGGCGCCTCCGCTTCTACCAAGATCGGCCCCGTCACCGTGAACAGTCGCGGTGGCGTGTGGGTGAAACTACCTGGTGGGATGACTTACCGCGGTAGGTGGAAATAACCCTGCTCATCCTGCTCGGCAAGGCCGTCTTCGACGAGGGAGAATAAGGCCCTTGAGCGCTGGTCGGCATCTGGCCATACGACGTCGATAGTCGTCATCGGCACTGGGAGGACGGCTTCTCGCAGCACTGCCATTATTAGCCCGCGCACTTGGCGGTCTGTGCCAGTGAACTTTTGGACGCGACGCTTTGCTTTAGCCAGCTCTGCTGCGGAGGGCTCAGGGCAGCCGGCTTGCTGCCAAGCGCAGAGGTCGCGCACGGGACAAATGTCGCATTTCGGGGTGGAAGTGCATATCAGAGCGCCGAGTTCCATGAGCGCCACGGAAAACTCGGGCGCATCCGTTGTTGGGAGGAGTGTAGCCACCTCAGCGAGTTCGGATTTCCGGGCAGTGCCGGGGAGGTACTGGGCGTCGATAAGCCGGCGGTACACGCGACGCACATTTGTGTCGACGACGGGCACGGACTGACCGTAGGCGAAGGCCGCAACCGCCCGGGCGGTGTAGTCCCCGATGCCAGGTAGCGCCAGCAGCTCAGGTACCGATTGGGGCACTTCGCCACGGTGCTTTTCGACGATCACCTGTGCGCACTCGAGTAGCCGTAGCGCGCGCCGCGGGTAGCCCAGCTTGCCCCAACCGCGCAATACCTCCGCAGGGGTAGCCTGTGCGAAAGCCGCGGGGGTAGGCCACCGGGAAATCCACTCTTGCCAAATCGGCTCGACGCGAGCCACTGGAGTTTGCTGACTCATCACCTCGGAAAGCAGAATTCCCCAGGCAGAGGTACGTGGATTGCGCCAGACGATTTCCCGACCATTGGCCCGGAACCACGCAATTAAGCGGTGTTGCAACATAATTTAAACACTCTAAGGACTTTCAAAATTTTCCTCAAAAGAGCACAATTATAACTATGCGTGATGTCACAGAAGTTAACCCGAAAAATATTTGGAATGCCCTAAAGAAGGGCAATGTACGATTCATGAACTTTGCGATGACGCATCAGAACTTGGATGCGACGCGTCGAGAAGAGCTGGTAACAGGGCAAAAGCCAATGGCTGCCGTTTTGGCTTGTTCTGACTCGCGGGTCCCGGTGGAACACATCTTTGACCAAGGTGCGGGCGATATTTTTGTTATCCGTACCGCCGGCGAAGTTCTGGACATGGGCGTATTTGCTTCGCTGGAATTCGCCGTCGAAGGGCTTGGGGTGAAGAACCTCATCATCATGGGGCACGAGTCTTGTGGTGCGGTGAAGGCCACTGAGGCGGCGCTGGAAGGCGGCGAAATTCCGCCGGGATTCCAGCGTGTCCTGATTGAGAAGGTTGCCCCGTCGATCCTGAACGCAAAGCGCAAGGGAATGGACACGACTGATGACTTCGAAATTGAGCACGTCCGGGAGACCGTTGAGATCGTCCTGGATCGTTGCCCAGTGATCAAGCAGGCCCTCGACGAAGGCGAGCTGGGCGTGGTCGGTGCGCGCTACCGACTCGGTGATGGTTCGGTTGAGTCCATCGTGGAGCACGGCGTCTGATAAAGACACACCCCAAGGGCTAGCAGCATTCCGGCTGCTAGCCCTTTAAGCTGGGTATGTGACCCAGAAGCAGCTACCAGAGATTATCTACATCCGACGCCGCATTGCGGCTGTCGTAGCTTTGCTGATTATCGTTGCCCTAGCAATCTGGCTGATGGTCAGTTGCGGTGGTGGCAACGAGCAGGATCCGGAGCCAACGACCTCTGCGTCCGCTTTTGATAAAACGACGTCGCCAACCGCATCTACTTCGGCATCGGCCACTGCTTCACCTTCGGCTTCTGCTACGGCAACTGCGTCGCCGTCCGCAACCCCGACTCCTGAGCCGAAGAAATCCTGCTCACTCGAGGACCTCGTGGTCACCGCTTCCGCTGACAAGCCGAACTATGGCCCGGACGAGCGTCCGAAGTTCTACCTAACGGTCAAGAATCCCACCGCAGCGGATTGTAAGATTGACCTGCGTAAAGACGGGCTCAAGTTCGAAGTTTATAATCTGGGTACCAACGAGCGACTCTGGGCTGATACGGATTGCAACCCGAGCGAAGACACCTCCGAGCGTACTTTCCCGGCTGGGGAAGAACGGCACTACGAGGCGGTCTGGTCTCGCACTACGTCGGCCCCCAACCAGTGCGATGCGCGCCAGCCGGCCCCTGCAGGCAGCTACTTCCTCCACACTTTGGTTGGTGCGAACAATTCTGAGGCGTTCACCTTCAACCTGGGTTAGTGCTGGCTACAGCTGCCGGCTGAAAGCCAGTGGTTTTTCCTAGGCTCGCAGTCGCACCAAACCGTCGCGAATATGCCGTGCCCACAAAGCTCCCACACTTTCGACGGTGGCGATGTCCTCGACGCTTGCCTCCATCAGTTTGTTGGAGTCTCCGAATGCAAGGATCAGTTTGTCCATGAGGAAGGGCTGTACGCGCGGCACACGGCCCAAGATTCGATAGCCACGTGGGACGATCCACTGGTGGAGGGCTTCCTCTGCAGTGGGGAAGCCGAGAATTCGGGCAATGTGCGAGGACTTGACGATGTCCTGGTCACTGAGCTGCTCTAACTCTTCGAGTGCCGTTTTCACGTCTGCGTCGCTAGGCACTCCGGCGGTGACCAAATAGTCCCGCAGGATGAGCTCGCGGTCTTTTTCATTGTCGCCGAAGAGTTCTTCCAACTGGACCGCCAGTTGCTTGCCGTCGGTGCCGAGCTCGATGACATCGCGATCGATGGTCTCCGCTGCTCTGCGCAGCATGTCCAGCCGCTGGATAACGGTGATGACGTCGGAAAGCGAGGCATAGTTATGTAGTTCGGCCACAAAGAGGCGCTCGTTGACTTGGTCGAGACGCGTGCGGTACCGCTCCATGGTGGCGATAGCCTGATTCGCGCGGGAAAGAATGTCCGAGGATCCTTCGAGGATGTGGCGCTTTTTATCCACGTACACGGTGATGATGTTCATGGACTGGCTGACGGATATCACCGGGTATCCGGTCTGCAAGGCGGTGCGTTCAGCAGAGCGGTGTCTGGTGCCGGACTCTTCGGTCGGGAACATTGGGTCTGGCATGAGCTGCACATTCGCGCGTCGAATGCGGGATCCATCGGTAGACAACACCACGGCACCGTCCATCTTGCACAGTTCCCGCAGACGGGTAGGGGCAAACGGGACATCGATTTCGAAGCCCCCGTCGCTGATCGCTTCCACGTGTTCGTCATAACCCAGCACAATCAGGGCTCCGGTACGTCCACGGAGAATGCGCTCCAATCCGTCTCGCAAGCCCGTGCCGGGAGCTAGGCGTTCGAGGGTGTCGCGGAGCGAATATGGTGTTGTGGTGGCGAACTCGGTCATGAGATCCTACTTTACTTGCGCGATTGCAGAGGCGATGTCGATAGCGTACGTGATGTGCATGCCCGGAATTTTCATCCGCTCGCCATCTGGCACGATAGCGCGGGTATAGCCGAGCCGCGCCGCCTCTTGGAGCCGGCGACGCACATTTGGCACGCGACGGATTTCACCAGCTAATCCTACTTCGCCGATGACAACGAGCTTCGGTGGCAGTGGGCGTTGTGACATAGCAGAAACCGTAGCGAGGGCGACCGCCAGATCAGAGGCCGGTTCCCCGATACGCATCCCGCCGACTGTTGCCACATAGGCATCTCTATCTGCAGTCTTGATGCCGGCCCGAGCCGCCAGCACCGCCAGCACCATAGGTACCCGTGTGGCATCGAGTCCAGTAACCGCTCGGCGGGGGTTCTTCGCGGAGGTTTCCACCAAGAGTGTCTGCACCTCTGCGAGGATAGGGCGGACGCCGTCCATAGCAACCATTACTGCGGTGCCGTCTGGTGTGGACTCGCGATGAGAGAGGAACAACCCCGAGGGGTCGGAGACCTCATGAATGCCGTCGGATTGCTGCTCAAAACACCCGACCTCATCCGTAGCGCCGAATCGGTTCTTAATGCCTCGCAACATCCGTAAGGAGGAGTGTCGGTCTCCCTCGAAGTTTAGGACCACGTCCACTAAGTGCTCGAGCGTGCGCGGGCCGGCTACGTTGCCGTCTTTGGTTACATGTCCTACCAACAGCACCGCTATGCCAGTTGTTTTGGCAAGCGAAGTCAGGGCTGCAGTGACAGCCTTAGATTGGGCGACTCCGCCTGCTACGCCTTCTACCCCCTGTGCATTCATCGTCTGTACGGAATCAACGATCAGAAGGGAAGGCTTGAGTTGTTCGACGTGCCCGAACACTACGTCTAGATTGGATTCGGCAGCCAGGTAAAGGGTGTCTATCAAAGCACCCGTCCGCTCTGCACGAAGACGGACCTGCCCAGCCGATTCTTCTGCGGTCACGTAGAGCGCGGTGCGACCTTGCTTGGCCCATTGTGCCGCCACTTCCAGCAACAAGGTGGACTTGCCTACGCCAGGTTCGCCCGCGAGGAGGACAACGGAACCTGGGACAATTCCTTGGCCCAGCACCCTGTCTAACTCGCCGATTCCCGTAGTCTTCGACGTGCTGTCGCTCGGGCTAATGTCCTTGATGGAGACAGCAGGTGAAGCCGGGGTGAGGGCGGTATTTGGGGAAAAGCTAGCAGTGCTAGAGGCAACACGCCTGCTCAGTTCTAGAGTTCCCCATGCGCCGCATTCAGGGCAGCGTCCGAGCCATTTTGGGCTGGAGTAACCACACTCGCTGCAGGTGTGAATGCTTCTTTCCTTTTTTGCCATGTCTGAAGATACTAGCCTATGGCCAGGACAATGCTAGAACAGTTGTTCTAAAATGGTGTTAAAGAAAACGAGCCAAGGAATCTTGGCTCGCATCTCCAGATAACGCCTAGTGGGCGTGGGTAGGCTCTACCCGGTTATCGGCACCCTCTTCGTGGTGGTTGGCGGCGATGGTCGCTTTCATCTCAACCTTGCCGGAATCGAACTCGAAGGTTACCGGCTTCTGGCCGCCGACCGCGAAGCCGTCGTTGGCCAACGTGGTGGTCAGGTAAGTGATGCAAGCATCTTCACTCTTTTTGATCTTCTCAATATTGGTCGCGGAGTCGGCGACTGCGCTGCAGTTGCGCTCGAGCTTAGGGCTCTCGGAGAGATGAACGTCCTTGCCATCAACTTTCACGGACTTCAGCTCGTGAGGCTTCATGGTGGTGTCCTGGTTGATCACTGTGAACTTCAGGGCAGCGGAGTTGTCCTCGCTGACGATGACGGTTACGTCACGAAGCGCCACGGACTTATCCTCGGTGGTTGCGCTTGCGCCGTCCACTGCTGCGACCTGGTCCGAGGTCTGGGAAATCTGGCCGGCGCTGCATGCGGAAAGCATGGCGACAGTTACGCCTGCTACGGCAAGGAGTGCGCCACGGCGGGCAGTCTTCAGGATCATCACTTGGTTTTGTCCTCCATCTGAGGCTTTTGGGCAAGACATTTGTCGAGTAGTCAGTCTAGCCGGGCTTTTCTCAGAACACCTAGTTGTTAGGCAGTCCCTTGACAGTTTTCTTTCCTTTTCACGCAAAATCACACCTGTATTGGGTGGGATTGGCTATGCAAAGGCGCAGGTAATTGGCGTGGTAGAATGATCGCCGTTGTTGCAATTACACCTGTCAGGAGTGGGTATGGAATTCAAGGTCGGGGACACTGTCGTTTATCCGCACCACGGGGCTGCGCAAATTGAGGCGATCGAGCAACGTGAACTTGGCGGACAAATGATGGAGTATCTGGTGCTCCAGATTCGTCAGTCTGACCTCGTGGTACGCGTGCCCGCTAAAAATGCTGAACTCGTTGGCGTTCGCGATGTAGTCGGTGAAGACGGCCTGCAAAAGGTGTTCTCCGTGCTTCGTGAAACCGACGTGGAGGAAGCTGGCAACTGGTCTCGACGCTACAAGGCTAACCAGGAGCGATTGGCTTCCGGCGACGTGAATAAGGTTGCAGAAGTCGTTCGTGATTTGTGGCGACGCGATCAGGATCGTGGGCTTTCCGCAGGTGAAAAGCGGATGCTTGTGAAGGCGCGGCAGGTTTTGGTTGGCGAGCTCGCCTTGGCGGAGACCGTCGACGAAGCGAAGGCTGACGATATTCTTGCGCAGATGGATGCCGCCGTCGAGAGGCACCGCGTAAGTGCTTCCGTACCGGAGACGCCGGCACTTGAGGAAGATGAAGACATCAACCTCGATGACCTCAACTTCGACGACGAAGACTAGTAAGTCCGGTCCCGCCATGGCTCGTCGTGTAACCGCCCTGATCGCCGCCGCGGGCAAGGGGACTCGACTCGGTGCCCCCGTCCCGAAGGCATTCGTTTCTCTCCGGGGAAAGACTCTGCTGGAACGTAGCATCCAAGCGATGATCCACTCGGCAGTTGTCGATGACATCATCGTCCTAGTTAGCCCGGACATGGAAGAATACTGTCGCACGCTGCTCAGCAAACGCGGGCTATTTGAGGCGGAAGTACCCATCCGCATCGTGCATGGCGGCGGCGAGCGGGCGGACAGTATTTGGTGTGGACTGCAGGCGCTTGACGACGCCGGTGTGGTCCTCATTCACGACGCCGCGCGCGCCCTAACCCCTCCCGGCATGATCGCCCGGGTTGCCCGGGAAGTCTTGGCCGGAAAGAACGCAGTGATTCCGGTGGTTGCGGTGGCAGATACGATCAAAAAGGTGGTCGAAGGTGCTGTCATCGACACGCCTGATCGCTCCTTGCTTCGGGCCGTCCAAACGCCTCAGGGATTTGACCTTTCTACCCTCAAGCGTGTGAACACGGAGTTCTTCGGCGGGGAACAGGACTTTGTGCCTACCGACGATGCCAGCCTGATGGAATGGGCGGGGGAGCCGGTGCATACCGTGCAGGGCGACCCGATGGCGTTTAAAGTGACCACGCCAATGGATATGGTCCTTGCCCAAGTGATTACCGATGATGCCGAACCAACGATCTTTGAGGTGCCCAGTGACTAACCTGATTCCACGCGTCGGTATCGCTACCGATGCCCACCAAATTGAAGCCGGAAAACCTTGTTGGATCGCATGCCTGCTGTTTGAAGACCAGGATGGATGCGAAGGCCATTCCGACGGCGATGTGGTGGCCCATGCCGTGGTGGATGCGCTGCTCTCAGCTTCGGGGCTGGGGGATTTAGGCAGCTTTGTTGGCGTCGGTCGCAAAGAATATGACGGCGTTTCCGGTGCGCAATTGTTGCGAGAAGTACGGGAGCTGTTGTCCGACAAGGGCTTTGTTATTGGAAACGCAGCCGTACAGCTGGTCGGCCAAACTCCGAAGATAGGGCCGCGCAGGGTGGAAGCAGAACAGGTGATGTCTGAGCTGATCGGTGCTCCCGTTTCTGTGTCCGCTACAACTACCGATCACATGGGCTTTACCGGCCGCGGTGAAGGTCGGGCAGCAGTGGCCACCGCCGTGGTGTGGAACGGCTAGACTAAAACGCGTGACTCTACGCATTTTTGACACCAACACCAGAACTCTCCGCGACTTCGTTCCTGTAAGAGAAGGGCACGCCTCGGTTTACTTGTGTGGTGCCACAGTGCAGTCAATCCCGCACATCGGGCACGTTCGCTCCGGTGTAGCCTTTGACGTCTTGCGTAACTGGCTGGAGGCGAAGGGCCTCGATGTCGCTTTCGTGCGGAACGTGACGGACATCGATGACAAGATTTTGCGAAAAGCCGAAGAGAACGGTCGCCCCTGGTGGGAGTGGGCAGCCACCCACGAACGTCACTTCCAGTGGGCGTACGATCAGCTCGGCGTAACACCACCCAGCATCGAACCACGTGCTACCGGCCACGTGACAGAGATGGTGGAGTACATGCAGCGCATCATCGATAACGGTCACGGCTATGCCTCCGACGGCAATGTCTACGCCACCCCAACCACCATCGATGGCTATGGGCAGCTCTCCGGTCAAAAGCTCGAGGAAATGGATCAGGGCGAATCGGCAGGCACCGGAAAGCGTGATCCGCGCGACTTCACCATGTGGAAGGCAGCTAAACCCGGGGAACCTGCATGGCCCACCCCATGGGGACGAGGACGCCCAGGATGGCACATCGAGTGCACCGCTATGGCGACTAAGTACCTGGGGGGCACTTTTGATATTCACTGCGGTGGGCTCGATCTGCAATTCCCACATCACGAGAATGAGATCGCCCAGGCGCATGCCGCCGGCGATGGCTTTGCTAACTACTGGATGCACAACGGCTGGGTCACCATGTCGGGTGAGAAGATGTCTAAGTCCCTCGGTAACGTGCTGTCGGTGCCGAACATCTTGGAGATCGTGCGGCCAGTGGAGCTGCGATACTACCTCGGGTCTGCGCACTACCGCAGCATGCTGGAGTATTCCGAGGAAGCGCTGAAGGAAGCCGCCGCAGGCTACCGCCGGATTGAGTCCTTCCTCGAGCGCCTCGGCCCGGTAGAAAAGACCACGTGGACTCCAGCTTTCGCAGCAGCAATGGACGACGATATCTCCGTGCCGAAAGCATTGGCAGAGATCCACAACACCGTCCGGGCGGCCAACTCTACGAAGGATAAAGCGGAGCAGATTAGGCTTGGCGGCCAAGTGCGTGCGATGATGGCGGTTCTTGGGGTTGACCCGCAGTCGGAAAAATGGGCGTCGAAACGCGATGGCGACCATGCACTTTCTGTGCTCGTCGAAGCCGAGCTGGCGCGACGCACTCAAGCTCGTGCTGAAAAGGACTGGCAGGCTGCGGACGAGGTGCGAGATCGTCTCGTCGAAGCCGGCATCGAGGTCACCGATACCCCCGACGGCCCGCAGTGGTCGCTAGTTTAAGGAATACATCATGGCTGGAAATGATCAGCGACGCGGCGCCGTCCGCAAGACCAACAAAAAGGGCGCAGTGAAGGGCTCAGGCGGCCAGATTCGCCGCGGTCTGAAAGGTAAAGGCCCGACGCCAAAGGCCGAGGACCGCGAATACCACGCTAAGTACCGCGCCAAGAAAACTGCGGAGCGCCGCAACCAAGGCCGGCACGAGAAGGAACAAGATGAGTTCGTCGTCGGCCGTAACCCGGTCGTCGAGTGCCTGCATGCCAAGGTTCCTGCTATCGCACTGTATGTGGCAGAAGGCACCGCTAACGACGACCGTCTGTCCGAAGCCGTATTGATTGCGCACAACCGAGGCATTCCGGTTATTGAAAAGGCGCGCTATGAGATGGATCGCCTGACCGGCAATGCCATGCACCAGGGAATTGGCCTGGTAGTGGAACCGTACAAGTACAAGGACGTGGAAGATCTACTGCAGTCCGTCCGCGATTCCGGTGAACCGGGCATGCTGGTGGTACTGGACAACATCACCGACCCTCGTAACCTCGGTGCGGTGATCCGCAGCGTTGCTGCTTTCGGTGGACACGGAGTGATCATTCCGGAGCGCCGTAGTGCCTCCGTCACTGCAGTGACCTGGCGAACTTCAGCTGGTACCGCGGCGCGCCTGCCAGTGGCTCGTGAAGTCAACCTTGTGCGAACCCTCAAGCGCCTGCAGCAGGCCGGTTACCAGGTTGTCGGTCTTGATGCTGGTGGCGACCACACCTTGGATACCTATGATGGCACTGATCCAGTAGTCATCGTGGTCGGCTCCGAGGGTAAAGGAATCTCCCGACTTGTGGGCGAAACCTGCGACACTATCATGTCTATCCCGATGTCAGGCTGGGTGGAATCCCTCAACGCCTCCGTGGCTGCGGGCGTGGTGCTCAGTGAGTTTGCGCGCCAGCGACGCCTGAAGTAACGCGGCAGGAACGGGTCGGTCTTTCGGTCGGCCCGTCTTTTTTGCTCTCGCAGGCAGTGGTGCCCGGCTGTTTTTGTAGCTGCGACTTTTGCCACATGGATATGGCTTTGTCGTTCCACATTCGTGTAGTAAAATTTTGGTTATTCCAACCAACAGGGTTGTTACTCACGAATTTCGGTGAGGCAAGACCTGGGACATGAGATACTGAGCGGTTTTCCGTTCGGTGTTTGATGTCCCAGGTCTTTTGTCATTTCTGCTGATCTTCGAAGGACAGCCCCGCGTTTACGCAAGTTCAATCTAAAAGGAGATCTGAACGTGTCATCACAACGAGAGCAAACCGCGCAAGCGATTCTCGACGCCATCGGTGGTGCCGAGAACATCGCTTCGTTTTCTCACTGTGCAACCCGCTTGCGCTTCGAGCTTAACGACGCATCAATGGCTGACAAGAAGGCTTTAGATGCGATTCCAAAGGTAATGGGAGCAGTACCTCAGGGTGGCAACCACTACCAAGTGGTAATCGGTGGCGACGTAGCCACCGTGTACGACGACATGAACTCCCTCCCGGCCATGAAGGGTGCCGGTTCGCGAGTGAAGTCTGATGCTGACGTCAAGGCTGAAGCACGCGCAAAGACCAAGGGCAAGCTTCCGTGGATGGATGCTTTCTTCGAGTACCTGTCCGATTCCTTCCGCCCAATTCTCGGCGTGCTGCTCGGTGCCTCCCTCATCATTGCATTCACTGCAGTTCTCGACGCACTGGAGATCGTCGATTTCCGTGCCACTGACAAGGCAATCAGTTGGATCTTCGTCGACGCTATGTGGCGCTCTGTTTTCTACTTCCTCCCAGTAATGGTTGCCTACAATGCTGGCAAGAAGCTGCGCATCGATCCATGGGTAACGGGCTCCATCATGTTCGCTCTGCTCACCCCAGAATTCCTCTCCCTGGCTGAGAACGCAGCCACCACCTGCGTGACCAACGACGCTCTGGGCACTGAAACCTGCAAGGCCACCATCTTCGGCCTGCCGATGCTGCTGCAGGGCTACGGCGGAAACGTATTCGTACCGCTGATCATGGCTGCGATTGCTGCGCTGTGTTACAAGTTCTTCCAGAAGATTATTCCTTCCGCAGTCCACATGGTCTTCGTGCCATTCCTGACCCTGGTGGTCATGATCCCACTCACCGCATTCCTCATCGGCCCATTTGGTGTCTGGCTCGGCAACGAAATTGGCATCGGCCTGTCCTGGATGAACTCCAATGCACCGTTCGTTTTCGCCATCCTGATCCCAATGCTGTACCCATTCCTCGTCCCACTGGGTCTGCACTGGCCACTCAACGCTCTGATGCTGGTGAACATTCAGACCCTCGGCTACGACTTCATCCAAGGCCCAATGGGTGCCTGGAACTTTGCTTGCTTCGGTGCTACTGCTGCCGTGCTCGTCCTTTCCCTCAAAGACCACGATCCGGAAATGCGCCAGACTTCGGCTTCCGCACTGGCTGCCGGCCTCCTTGGCGGCATCTCCGAGCCATCTCTGTACGGTATCCACCTCCGCTTCAAGCGCATCTACCCACGCATGCTCGTTGGTTGTTTCACCGGTGGTCTGACCATCGCCATCCTTGGTATGGCATCCGATGGTGTCAAGACCGGGGCATTCGTCTTCACCTCGCTGCTGACCATTCCAGTGTTTAGCCCAATGCTCACCTACGTCATCGCGATCGCAGTGGCCTTCTTCACCGCGTTCATCCTGATCCTTATCACGGACTACCGCACTCCTGAAGAAAAGGCAGAGGCTTTGGCCCGAGCCGCTGCAGCTCGCGACGCTGATGGTGAAAGCGAGCAGTTTGGTGAGGAAGCTCCAGTAGCAGCAGCTACCGCTGCAGGCGCCGCAGGCGGAGTCGCAACCCTGACCAAGACCCGCACCCTGGCCGCTCCAGTAGCTGGCGACATGGTCGCTGTAGCCGAAGTTTCTGATGCAGTGTTTGCCTCCGGCGCACTAGGTGAGGGCGTTGGTATCAAGCCAGCCGAATCAACCGTGGTATCTCCAATCGAAGGAACCGTAGTAACCGCCATGAAGACGGGGCATGCCTATGGCCTCAAGACCGAAGATGGCGTGGAAGTACTCGTCCACATCGGTATCGACACCGTAAAAATGAAGGGTGAAGGCTTCAAGCAGCTGGTACAAAAGGGTGATCGCGTCACCGTCGGACAGCCGCTCGCTGAGGTCGACTTCACGGCCGTCGATAAGGCTGGCTATGACCCAACCGTCATCATGACCGTCACCAACACCAAAAAGCTCGGTGCTGTGCAGCCCGCAGCCGCTGGCAAGGTGGCCGCTGGTGACACGGTAGTCACAGTGGAAAGCTAGTCAGTTAGTAGACTGCACAGTATGCAGATTCTGCGAATCTTTAACAACAACGTCGTCCTCGCCGCAACGGCCGAGGGCGGCGAAGTTGTTGTTACTGGGCGCGGCGTTGGTTTCCAAACCAAGCGCGGTGACGAAGTGGATGAGGAAAAGATCGCAAAGGTCTTTTATCCTGCAGACGGTAGGGATCCGGATCATCTCGGGGAGATGCTGTCCTTCATCCCCGCCGAGCACATCAAAATCGTGATCGAAGCGATGGTGGACGCGGGTTTCAACATGGACCTGCAAGACAAGCTCACCCTGGTCATCGCCCTTGCTGACCACGTCAGCGGTGCAATCAGCCGCGCAATGGGAGGCCAGCAACTGGCCTACCCACTGCAGGCCGAAGTGCAACAGCTCTACGCCGAGGAGTACGCACTAGCCCGACAGCTCGTGGCTGCAATTAACTCGCGGTTGCGCGTGGAAATCTCCCAGCAAGAAGCCGTGGCATTCACGATGCACATTGTGAATGCCAGCTTTACCAGCGGAGATCTGTCTTATACCTACAAGATGACCGGTTTGATCGAGCAGATGATCGAGGTCATTTCTCAAGACCCGAACAAGTCCTACGACGCCGAGCTGGACCAGATCAGCATCGCTCGCTTCATCACCCACCTGCGATACCTCTTTGTGCGCATTGCGCAGCACAAACAGCTTTCGGGCGAACCTTCGGCTGTCGCTGAAGCTGTGGCGCAGTCCTACCCGGATGCGAAGGACCGCGCCGAACAGCTCGCCGAACTCGTCGAACTGCGAATGGGTGAGGCCCTGACAGAGGACGAAGTGTCCTACCTAGCGTTGCATGTGGCCAGGCTCTGGCGGAAGTAGTTGCTGCTAGTCTGTGTGCGCGTGGCCGCAGCAATGCGCGTTGCGATTTTCCCGCGCCACCACGACCTTGCCGCGTCGCCAGCCGATTAGTCGGCAGATGAGGTAGATGGCGAAGGAGATCGTGGTTACAAAGACGCTCACGGGAAGTCCAGGGGCTAGGGACAGGAGTAGGCCACCTACCGCCGCGACTTCCGCGAACAGGATGGACCACGCTACGGCTGTGATTGGGCTTGAGGTAATCTGCACTGCCGCTGCGCCCGGAGTGATGAGCAACGCCATGACGAGCAAGGCGCCGACGATCTGAACTGACTGCGCGGTGGTCAGGCCCACGAGCACCGCAAACAGGATAGCTATCAAGCGGACGTTGATTCCGGCGGCGGCTGCCATGGCAGGGTCTGCGGAGGCAAACAGCAGCGGACGCCACAGCAAAGCGACTGCTCCGACAACCACTGCGACAATCACGGCCAGCAGTCCCAGTGAAGCCCCAGAGACGCCGACGATTTGCCCAGTTAACAGGGAAAAGGCCGTCGAGGACTTTCCGGGGTAGAGGTGGATAAACAGCACCGATAGGCCCATGCCAAAGCTCATCACTACGCCGACGGCACTGTCTTGCTGGCTCATTCCCAGCAGCGCCAGGATAATCGCTGCAACTATGGAACCTACTACGGCGCCCAGTCCCACGTTGAGGCCAAGAAGTAGTGCGGCGGAGGCACCCATCAACGCGAGCTCAGAAGTGCCGTGCACCGAAAAACTCATTTGACGCAGCACAATGAGTGGGGCCATAACTCCAGAAACAATGCCGAGCAGCGCGGCCGCCATTAGCGCGGTGCGGACGAAGTCTACGTCCAGTAGATACAGGGTTTGTTCAAGCACGGATTACACCACAATCATTCGGCCGTTGACATGCACCACATCGATGTGGGTGCGGTACAACTCGGACAGGACTTCGGAGCGCATGACCTCGCTGACATCGCCGAGCGTGTGACCGTAGGGGCCGATGTAGAGGACGCGATCCACCACGTTCAGGATGGGGTTGATGCCATGGGTGACAAAGACGACGGAGGTGCCGTGTGTGCGGCGACGGGCGTCGAGTTGCGCGACGGTGCGCTGTTGGACTCCGGGATCCAGGGAGAGCAGCGGCTCGTCGCATAGCAAGAGTTCCGGGTCGCGGGCATAGGCCTGGGCTTGACGCACGAGTTGCTGCTGACCGCCGGAGAGCTTGCCGACACGCCGGTCAGCCAGCTCCGCGGCGCCAACTTGGTGGAGCAGGTCGAGCACAGTGCTTTTCGACGGCCGTCGCCCGGCGAACACCCCGTGGGCTAGCGACAGAGAAACTAAGTCCTTGGCGCGCAGCGGCAGGTCCATTGGGAACATGCGTTGTTGCGGGATGAAACCGATCTTGGACGTGGCCGCAACGCTGCCGCGGCTGAGCTCGCGGGTCCCCAGAATTGTGTGGAGCATGGTGGATTTTCCGGCACCATTGGGACCTAGAACCGCGATGAATTCGCCGGGGCCGACCTCGAGGTTGAGGTTTTCCCAGAGCGGATCCACCGCGGCTTCAGTAAATTTCAAGAGCACGTTTTGAGAATATCCTAATTAGTGGTCATGTCCGATATTGCTGGCTGCTGATTCAAAGCTTTGCAGCGTGCGGTCGAAGAAGTCGAAGAAGTTGATGCCAGTGGCGGGGGTTTCCGCGACATCGATGATAGGGATGTGCTTGGCTTCGGCCGCCTCGCGAATCCGGGTCGAGTAAGGCGTTTGAGTCTGCGGGGAATCTATCAACAGTTCCACTTCGCCCGCGTCGATGAGTTGGAGCAATTCGTTGAGATCTGCGGCAGTTGGCTCAGATTCGCTTAGGGTAGTGGCCCGATATCCGGCAGGGGTCACATCCTTCATATGTGAGTGCGCGATGATGTGATCGGCGATTGGGTGGGTTTGGGCGATGCGGGCCTGGGGGAGTGCATGGATGCGCTGATCTAATGCTGCGATCGTCTGTTCGGCGCGCGCGGCATCTACCTGGATCTGGGGGTCGATTTTTCTGATGGCATCAGCAGTATCGGTTGCAACCTGGGATAGCGCTCCCGGGTTGTACCAGACGTGTTCGTTTTCTTCCGCACCGGCCGCGCCGCCTGCATGATCATGCCCGGCATGATCGTGTTCGGCATGGGGATCCTCGGCCTCATGGGCATGGTTATGGCCCTCGGTGAGCTCTAACGCGTGGATGACTTTGTCTTGGTCAACCGACTGGTAGAGCCAGGAGTCATAGCCGCCGCCACCTGCGATGATGAGATCGGCTTTCTCGGCGCGGGCCATGTCCATGGCAGAGGGTTCGAAGGAGTGTGGGTCGGCATCGTTGCCAGTGACGATTGCTGTGATCTCAACGCGCTCATCGTCCGTGATGCTATCGACGACGTCGGCCCAGATCTGTGTCGAGGCGACGATGTTGACTTTAGCGTCGGTTTCCGCTGGTCCTGCGTTGGAGCAGGAGGTTAAGCCTGCGCATCCTACGAGGAAAGCGAACGTTAGGGAGATGGGGCGACGATTGCTAGTGAAATCAATTTTCATATAACTCAGGAAACCCTTATTGAATAAGTTTGTCAAATGCACGGGGGTGGGTGGGGAAGATGAAGTGATAAGCTGCTGACATGGCGAAACGCACAAATGGCCGTGGGACGCTCGCCTCCTTAGCGGCCGAACTAGGGGTGTCTCGGACAACCGTCTCTAACGCTTACAATAGGCCCGACCAGCTCTCACCAGAGCTGCGGGACCGCATCATGTCCACTGCTGATCGTCTAGGTTACCCCGGTCCAGACCCAACGGCGCGTTCGCTGCGGACTCGGCGTACTGGAAATATCGGTGTGTTATTTACTGACCACCTGTCTTATGCCTTTGAAGACCTAGCGTCGGTTGACTTCTTGGCGGGAATGGCTGAAGCCTCCTCGGGGGCGCATACTTCAGTAACACTCATTCCTGCTGGCCCTAGTGAGGACATCAACCCGCAGGCACTGGTTGGGCAAACCGTGGTCGATGGTTTCGTGGTGTACTCTGTTTCGGCCGGAGACCCCTATCTGGCAGCGGCTGTCGCCCGCCGCGTGCCGGTAGTGGTGGTAGACCAGCCGACACACACTGATCTCCCCTTCGTCGGCATCGATGACTTTCTCGCTATCAGACCCGCGGCCACCGCTTTGCTCGAGGCTGGGCATCGGAAGATCGGTATTTTGTGCATTCGCCTGGATAGGGAGCGAAACGATGGTCCAGTCTCGCCAGAGCGATTGACAGCTGCAAGCTTGCATGTGCAGCGTTCCCGTGTGCAAGGGGCGCTGGCAGTGTTCGCAGAGGCCGGGATTGACCCGCGTTCGGTCCCTATCGTGGAGCGGCACATCAATGACCGCGAAAACAATATCGATGCCGCGCGCGAACTGATCGAGTCCAATCCAGATATCACCGCAGTACTGTGTACCACCGATTCTATGGCGCTCGGCGTGATGGATTACCAGCCCGGAATGTCCGTCACCGGTTTTGACGGCATCGCTACCGCACAGGCTCGGAACCTCACGACAGTTGTTCAGCCGAACAAACTCAAGGGGGCAACCGCGCGGCAGATGTTGTCGCTGCTTATCGACGCCCACATCAGCGACACCCCAATCGAGCCGCCACGCACGATCCTGCCCACCAGCTTCTACGCTGGTAGCACCGTCGCCCGCATCTGATGCAGCTCGGTTAATAGCTCCTCTACCGCTTGGAGATCGGGCACACGAATATGAGCCTGCGTCTCCCCGTCTCCCACCCGGACCCCGAGATCGCTTGGCTCGAGGGCGCGCATGCCGTTTTCGTCGGTGACATCATCGCCGAGGAACACCACGGCATCGGCTTCGAAGTCCTTGCGAGCCTGCGCGATCCAGGTACCCTTCGTCACTTCTAAGACAGAAAACTCTTCAATGCACTTACCTGGGGTGTGGTGAATCCCCTCGAAGGCACAGGCCCGTGCCGCCGCCACCAGTGGCCCCTGGGAGGCCTGGTCAACAGCGCGATAGTGCAGTACGCGGTGGAAGGGTTTGTGCTCTACGAAGGCCCCCGGCACGCCGTCGACAATCGCGGCAAGTTCAAGCGTGAAATCATCGAGGCGTTTTTGCTGCTCCGGGGTGAGGACGATACCGTCCGCACCATGGCTGCCTACCAGCGTGATTCCCCTCGTATCGCCAGCGACGTTTTCTAGTCCTTCGCGGTGACGACCAGACAAGATGACGGATGTGGTTGCTGGCAGAGCCCCTAGCTGTTGGAGCGCGGTGATTGAGCGTCGATTGACGGGGACTCGGTAGGCATCTGGGGCGAAGCCAGCCAAGGTGCCATCGAAATCTGAGACCACTAGCAACCGCGGGGCCGAAGCAACTCGAGAGAGGGCAGTGGTGATGTCTTGAGGCGAGGCGAAATCCATACACACCAATCTAGCGCGAGACCAGCAGACGCACCCCTTGGCGATCCACGTCACCCGGCTTGGAAAGCAGCAAATTATCCTTCTCCCGCTTGGCCTCGAACTCGCCGTCGAGTAGCGTCACCAGCTCATCATGGAAGTAGCGCTGCGTCCCGTCACAGGTAACATCCTGGAAATTCATGTCCCTAAAGGTCATCTTCTCTGGCTCTTCAGCGGAAGGCTCAAAGTGAACCCGTCCTTGGAATGAACCGCAGCCGGTGTATCCAGTAACCGTAGAGGAACCGAAGGCCATCTTTGCTTGTCCAGGTAGCTCAGACGGCATATTCGGATTGGAATACACGTTGACGATCTGCCACGTGGTGTCCCTAAACGATGCTTCGTTGGCACACGCAGTAGGCAGCAAGGCCACAACCCCAAGTAGAGCGCATAGCCGTTTTTTCATCGATGCACCTCCAGCGAGTTCAGGAAACTCTGGGCCCACAGATCCACATCGTGCTCCATCACCTGTGCGTGCAGACGTCGCATGCGTGCTTCGCATTCCTCCGGGTTGTGCTTCAGATCGGTATAGGCGGCCAGTAGTTGGCGCTTAATGGACTCAATGTCATGCGGATTGGTGAGATAAGCATCGCCGAGTTCGATGGCCGCCCCTGCGAACTCGCTCAGTACCAGGGCACCATCGTCTTCATGGCAAGCCACAAACTCCTTGGCCACCAAATTCATACCGTCCTTAAACGGTGTGACCAGCATGATGTCTGCGGCAGCGTAGTAACCCATGAGGATGTCTTTGGATACGCTTCGATGCACATAATGAACCACGGGCGCGCCCACTTCGCCGTAGAGGCCGTTGATCCGCCCGACTGCGGCTTCGACCTCGGTGCGCGTCTTTTGGTAATGCTCGATGCGCTCACGAGATGGCGTAGCGATTTGGACAAACACCACTTCGTGCGGCTCGATAGCGCCGCTAGCAAGTAGCTCTTCGAAGGCGAGCAAGCGCTGCAAAATGCCCTTGGTGTAGTCCAGGCGATCCACGCCCAAGATCAAGGTGCGATCGCCCAACTTTTCCCGCAAGTCTGAGGGCGACTTGGCAAGCTCAGCCACCCCCTGCGAGTCGATCGAGATGGGGTAGGCAGCCACACCTACCGAGCGCCCGTCAGGTGCCGTCACCGTTGCAGTGACGGTGCGTATCGACGGCGTTCCAGACGTCTCCAGAACATCAGGCTGGCCAATATGAGAACCAGCCGCGCCGGATACCTGCTGCGCGAGGGAGAGGAAGTTCTTTGCATTTTCTACGCTGTGGAACCCAATGAGATCCGCGCCTAGCAGCCCGCGCATAAGCTCTTCCCGCCACGGCAACTGCCGGAAAAGCTCCGCTCCCGGGAAAGGAATGTGGAGGAAGAAACCGACCTTCAGATCGGGGCGAATCTGGCGCAGGATTCCGGGGACCAGCTGCAGCTGATAATCCTGTACCCACACGGTGGCATTTTGATCTGCTACAGAGGAGACCGCCTGAGCAAACTTGAGGTTTACCTCGCGGTAAGTTTCCCACCAAGCCCGGTGAAAGACCGGGGGGACGATGAGATCGTGATACAGCGGCCACAGCGTGGCGTTGGAAAACCCCTCATAGAATTGTTCGTAGTCAGCCGCAGTGAGTGGGACTGGATGCAGCAGAATGCCGTCCTCGGTGCGAAAGGGCCGCGGGGCTTCATCGGGCACACCAGGCCAACCGACCCAGCATCCTTGGTGCTTCTTCAACACTGGGCTTAGGGCAGTGACGAGGCCCCCGGGGCTTGGCTGCCAGTTTCCCGCAGCATCCAGGTCAACTGGGAGGCGGTTGGCTACGACAACGAAGCTATTCCCACTCATGGTTCCTCAAGCTACGCCTTCTTTGTAGTCTTCTTGGTTGCTTTCTTAGTGGTCTTTTTGGTCGCCTTGGTGGCTGCCTTTTTAGTAGTCTTCTTTGTTGCCTTAGTAGCGGCCTTCTTGCGGGTGCGCTTGGCGGCTTTCTTCGGCGCAGCATCCTCGAACTCGGCGGCGACCTTGCGATGGATTAGGCCTTCCGGCTCAACACCCAACATGCAGGAAAGGGTGACAGCATCCAGAAAGTCGGTCGAATACGTGGCAACGATTCGACGGGCAGCTACTGCAGTTTCCTCTTCGAGGGCGAGCATAGACTCGTTGGCTGCGGCACGGGTGTCGGTGACCTTGGGTGGCAAGGATCCTCCTGGGAGTTAAAGCAGACTGGACACGTAGGTACACCATCTTACGCCACGACCTATTTCGCGGGTGGTGCAGCCTTGTGGAAGAAGCGACGACGACTGATGAAGGAACGGTATGGGTTGAACTTTGGCGGTCGACGCAGTTTGCGGGCAATCCACTCACCCAGGACCACGCCTGCACCCAACGAGGTGGCGATGGCCAACGCCAGCGCCATGTTGGCAAAGCCCACTAGGAGCTGCTCATTCAAAATCGCGTACATACCGCGATAGATGGAAAGACCAGGCAACAGTGGGGTAATGCCGGATACTGAAACGATCAGTGGCGGGATCAAATAGCGGCGGGCCAACAGGCCACCGGCTAAGCCGATGATGGTTGCCGATATGCCGATACCAACCACCGGCCCCACACCGTAGGGAATGAGCACCAAGTAATACACCCCTGAGCCCGCCAAAGCGGTGAGCCCGGCGATCCACATGGTCTTCCATTCCACGTAGCAAGCCACTGCAAAGGCGGCGGACGCAATTGCACCTGAGAACACCTTTGCAGTATCAGAAGCGAAGTTGGGGGCTGGCAGGGTCTGAATCGGGGGCAGGCTGATTCCTAGCGCTGCTGAGACCTGGATGCCGATGGCCACCCCAGCGACAATGGCGCCGGTCATCAACATTGTTTCAAAAAAGCGCGCACTCGCTGTCACGGGAGCACCAGTAATGCCGTCCTGAATGGCCTGCACCAAGGTTAAACCTGCCAGCAAGACCACCAGTCCGGAAGCAATGATCTGACTTGGGGTCAGCTCGACGCCATGCTGGCTTGCCCAGACGTAGGCTCCGGCGGCCGGCAAAGTGGCCACAAAACCGCCATAGATATTTTGGAAGAACGGTGGCACCAGTTTTGTATCCATCCACCACGTGCCAGCCATGATCACAGCTGCACTGAGAGAAGAGATAGCGGCGACGAGGAAACCACCCCCAAGTAGCACCGCAACTGCAGCGGCCATAATTGACCATCCAAAGAGGAAGCGAGCGAACTGGGCGCTGGGCTTCTTGGCGATGATGTCATCAAGGATTGTTTCGGCAACATCAGGGGAGGTAGCGCCAGCTTGGATAGAACGAATGAGACGGTCTACTTCCGAAAGCTGACCGAAGTTCGTGCCCAAGCGGTTGGCCACCCGAAACACGCTCACGGGGGTCTTATAGGTGCCCATGTGTGTGAACAAAGTGATGGTGTTCATCGTGATGTCCACGTGGGCGTAGTGCAGACCGTACGCAGAAGTCACTGCCCTGATCTGGGCCTTGGTGTCGTTATTGCCAGTGCCGGAAGACAACAAGATGTCGCCGACGCGGGCGGCAATATGCATGACGCCCGCAACTTGACCAGGATCTGTGAGATCAATCGGTGCGAGAGGCGAAGGTGGGGGTGCGGCTTTCGCCGCGTCAATGGTGGCGATTCGGCCTCTGCCTAACCACTTCTCCAGCATCCCGCTCACCCTTTCCAGTCAGTTAGCAGTCAGACAACGAACATTACCGATTTGAGAGTGGGGCTGCATCTCTCTTTCTTGGATTAGAAATCAGCTTTCGGGTAGCATGACTTTTCGTGTCCAAAGACACGTGCTGGAGTGGCGCAATCGGTAGCGCAACGCACTTGTAATGCGTAGGTTGCGAGTTCAAGTCTCGTCTCCAGCTCAACTGATGCAGGCAGGGAGCTTTTCTCTCGGCCTGCATTTTGTATTAGCAGGTCAGGACAGGCTGTGGCGCTCGAATTTCTCCAGGCCTCGCTAGCCCGGTCGCCGTCCGCCTAGATTCGGAGTCAGCGAAGAGATGCTCGGACGCGCCTCAAAACCGTAGCGGGTAGCGTAGCCAAACCTCGATTCTATGAAGTGACATCATTATCCGGGCCTTGATGTGTTTTGAGGCGAGAGAAATAACGAATGATCAAAGGTGTTGCTGCAGCTCAAGGGTAGCTAATTCTTCATTTTTAGTGCTTGCGCTGTGGCGAAGTGTTCTGCGAGCTATCACACTGGTGGGCACAACTAGTGCTAACAGGAGATGAGTGAATTGGCTAAGACTTTTGCAGAACAGATCGTCGAAGCGCTAGAAGGCTACGGCGTGGAAAGAATATTCGGGTTGGTTGGCGATAGCCTGAATCCGATTTCGGATGCGGTCCGCAACTCTTCGATTGAGTGGGTGCATGTGCGCAATGAGGAGGCAGCAGCCTTTGCTGCCGGCGCAGAATCCTTGGTGACCGGCAAACTGGCGGTGTGCGCCGCCTCCTGCGGCCCCGGCAATACCCACCTGATTCAGGGGCTATATGATGCGCACCGTAACGGTGCCAAGGTGCTTGCCCTCGCCAGCCACATTCCGAGTCCGCAGATTGGCTCGCATTTCTTCCAAGAAACCCATCCCGAGCAGGTGTTCGCCGAGTGTTCCGGCTACTGCGAAATGGTGAATTCTCCGAGCCAGGGTGCGCGCATTTTGCATCATGCGGTGCAGTCGACCATGGGCGGAAACGGAGTCTCGGTTCTCGTGTTGCCTGGCAACATCTCGATGGAGGATGCGGGCGATGCTACGTATTTGGACTCGGCAATTGCCGTCGATAAGCCGGTGAGCTATCCGCACCCCACTCAGGCGGCCGCGCTTGTCGACGCCATCAATAAAGCAGACACGGTGGCACTGTTTTGTGGCGCGGGATGTAAGGACGCCCGTGATCAGGTGCTTGCCCTGGCTGAGAAGATCAAATCCCCGGTCGGGCATGCTTTGGGCGGGAAGATGTACATCCAGCACGACAACCCTTTTGATGTTGGTATGTCAGGCTTGCTTGGCTATGGTGCCTGCCATGACGCCACGAATGATGCTGACCTGCTGATTTTGCTCGGCACTGACTTTCCTTACTCCGAGTTCTTGCCAAAGGACAATGTCGCTCAGGTGGATATCAATGCCGCCGCGATTGGCCGGCGCACCACTGTGAAGTATCCGGTAGTGGGTGATGTCGCGGCGACGATCGAGAATATTCTCCCGCATGTAGCGGAAAAGCAGGAGAGAAAGTTCCTCGATTCCATGCTGCATGAGCATCACCGCAAATTGGAGAAAGTGGTGGAAGCCTACACCGCCAAGAACCAAACGCTCACCCCGATTCACCCCGAGCTGGTGGCTGATGTTTTGGACGAGATCGCGGCTGATGATGCTGTGTTTACCGTGGATACCGGCATGTGCAATGTGTGGGCTGCGCGCTATATCAACAACTTCTCTGGCCAGCGCGAACTGCTGGGTTCTTTCCGTCATGGCACGATGGCAAATGCCTTGCCGCAGGCTATCGGCGCGCAAGCGGCGGATCCGAAACGTCAGGTGATTTCCATGTCGGGCGATGGCGGCCTCGGGATGCTCCTCGGGGAGCTGCTCACTGTTAGTTTGCATCAGTTGCCGGTGAAGATCATTGCCTTTAATAATTCTTCGCTGGGCATGGTGAAACTCGAGATGTTGGTGCAGGGCTACCCAGAGTTTGAAACCGACCATTCGGCAGTGAACTATGCGGCTATCGCTCAAGCCGCTGGGATCACTTCCTTCCGTGTGGAAGATCCGGGTCAGCTGCGAGAAACCTTGGAGAAGGCTCTGAACCATGACGGGCCGGTGCTGGTTGATGTTGTCACGGACCCGAATGCCTTGTCCATCCCGCCGAACATCACTTTCGAGCAGATCCTTGGGTTTTCCAAGGCAGCGAGCCGAACTGTGTTTGGTGGCGGTGTCGGAAGGATGTACCAACTGGCAACCTCCAACATTAGGAATATTCCGCGGCCTTAAGGAACTTTTAAGGCCGAGTGGGTGGGGCATGAATTTAATCCGGTGTCCTGCGGGAAGCTCGGTAGGATGAGAACTCTAAAACGCAGGGCTCGAACGTGGAAAGGAACACACATGAGCAACATTCGTGCCGCTATCATTGGCTACGGAAACCTGGGCAAGAGCGTAGAAAAGGTCATCGCTGCGCAGCCTGATATCGACCTTGTTGGCGTGTTCTCTCGCCGCGAGAACTTGGACACCAACGCGAAGGTGATTCCAGTAGTGGAAGCGGACAAGCATGTCGCCGACATCGACGTCCTCTACATGTGTCTCGGTTCCGCTACCGATATGCCAGAGCAAGCAGCAAGCCTGGCAAAGTTGTACAACACCGTGGACACCTACGATAACCACAACGAAGTCCCACGCCACCGCGCGGAGATGGACGCCGCAGCCAAGGAATCTGGCCATGTTGCCGTCATCTCCACCGGCTGGGATCCGGGCATGTTCTCTCTCAACCGCACCTACGCCTCCGCTGTAGTGCCTGAGTATGATCAGCACACCTTCTGGGGCCCAGGCCTGTCGCAGGGGCACTCCGACGCACTGCGCCGTATCGACGGCGTGAAGAAGGCCGTCCAGTACACCATCCCCGCAGATGACGCACTGGAAAAGGCTCGCAACGGCGCAGGCGAAGACATCACCGGTAAGAATGCTCACCTGCGTCAATGCTGGATTGTTGTCGAAGAGGGTGCGGATACCGCAGCCATCGAAAACACCATTCGCACCATGCCGGACTACTTCGTCGGTTATGAAGTTGAAGTCAATTTCATTGATGAGGCCACCTTCGACGCAGAACACACCGGCATGCCACATGGTGGACACGTTGTCACCGCCGGCAAGATTGGTGAGACCAAGCACCTGATCGAATACACCCTCAAGCTGGATAAGAACCCAGACTTCACCGCCGGCGTCATGGTGGCCTATGGGCGAGCGGCGCACCGACTGGCACAGCAGGGCCAGACCGGTGCCTTCACCGTGCTAGAGGTTGCCCCTTACCTGATTTCTCCACTGGAACTAGAGGAACTTATTTCTCGCGACGTCTAGGACTTTGCTGCGGTGCCTTAACCGGCACGAGCAATAGAAAACCGACCGCCAGGATCACGGCAATGCCGATGATTCCTGCGCGGTCGGTTCCCATTTGCGAGACAAAAATGCCGAATGCTGCCGGCGCAAGCCAGCTAACCGCCCGTCCCGTGGTGGCATACAGTCCGAACATTTGGCCCTCCCGGCCGAGCGGGGAAACGCGGGAGAGAAAAGTTCGCGCAGCAGACTGGGCTGGGCCGACAAACAGGCAGAGGATAAGTCCGAAGATCCAGAAATTTCGGGGACCCGACACAAAGTACAGGATCACGGCATCGAGGATCATACAAGCGAGTGAGACCAAAATGACCGGCTTGGGGCCAATTGCGTCATCAAGAAAGCCCGCCGCCAAGGCGCCGAGTGCGCTCACCACGTTCGCGGCCACCCCGAAGAGCAGTACCGCGCCGGGACTGATTTCGTAAACCTTCACCGCCAAGATCGCGCCGAAGGTAAACACTCCCGCCAGGCCATCGCGGAAAACGGCTGCGGCAATGAGAAAACGGACCGCGCGTCGATCCGCATGCCAGAGTTCCTTGACCTCCGCGAACAGTTGCCGATAAGCGCCCAACAACCCCGCGGGCGCCGTGGAAAGATCAGGCTGGATCTCAGGTACGCGAAACATTACCGGCAATCCGAAGGTGAGGAACCATACGGCTGCCAGCACTGCAACCAGCCGGATATTGAGCCCACCTGCAGTAGCTATGCCGAGGGCACCACGAGTCTCGCCTTCTCCAGCGATGAACCCCAAGTAGCAGATCAAAAGCAACACAATGCCGCCGAAATAGCCGGCAGCCCAGCCGAAACCGGAGACCCTTCCCACGCTGTCCGCAGCTGATACCTGGCGCAGCATCGCGAAGTAGGGGACCTCCGCAAACTGAAAAGTCAGCGAGGCGATCGCCATGATGGCCACACCGATCCAAAAATAGTGGTTCGCATCGTTGCGGACGAAGAATAGGCTGGTCATGAGCAGAAATGTGACACAGGTCCACACGCGCACGCTGCGGCGACGCGTGCCTTTGATGTCGCTCATTCTTCCCTGAATCGGAGCGAAGAGCGCGATGGCCACACCTGCAGCTGCCATTGCGAAACTGAATTTACCGGTCGCGTTAGTGATGTTCTTGCCCACCGAATCCGTCAGATAGACGGAAAACACGAAGGTCAACAAGACGGCGTTAAAGGCCGCGGATCCCCAGTCCCATGCGGACCATGCCAGAACAGTGACTTTGTCGGTGCGCTGAGAGTCCGCGTGCGCGGTGGCGTCGATAGGCATAGCAAAACCTTAGCCCCGCCACGGGTGGGCTGCAGCGGGGCGGGAAACGTAGGCTGAATTTGACCTTGACGCAGCGGAAAGGTGGAGGGTGACTCTTGTGAGCGAATTGACCATTGGACAGGCAGCGCAGCTGCTGGGAATTTCTAAGCGAACGCTGCGGCACTGGGACGAGATCGGCCTACTGCAGCCGAGCTTTCGTAGCTGGGGTGATTACCGGTTGTATACCGAGGATGACCTAGACGTAGCGCTTGAAATCCTGGTGTATCGGGAAACGGGAATGCCGCTGAAGGAGATCGCAGAGATCGTCAACGGCGGAGAATCGAGTCTCGTGCGGCTTCGGAACCAGCAGCAGCACCTGAAACAACAGCTCGCTCGCCTGCGTCAGATGCATGACGCAGTCACCACCATCCTAGAAAGGGATCTGACCATGACTGAGAAAATACAGGCGATGGGCACTTCGTGGGCTGAGTACGCCGAAGAAGCCGAGGCTCGTTGGGGAGACACCCCGGAATGGGAGCAATCCCAGGAAAAACAACAGGCCATGACAGCAGGAGACTGGGCGAAAGCAAAGGAGGAAATGGAGTCCTTTGCAATCGCGCTGGCCGCAGCAGAAGATGCTGGCGTTGCTCCGGGGACTGCGGAAGCAAAGAAGCTGGTCTATCGGCATCGCACGCAGGTTGCGCAATGGTATGAGTGCACCGCAGAAAAGCAAGTCTGCTTGGCCAGAATGTTCCTCGCTGACGAGCGCTTCCATGCGGCCTATGCGGGGCGACAGGAATTCCTGCTTCGGATCGTCGAGAAGCAGGCGGAGCTCGAAGGCGTGGACCTCAGCGCGGTTGAGTGGCGCTAGACAGCGCGAAAATGCTCACAGCAAACGTTCAGCGACTGTGCAGACAGTGTCGAGGCCGATAGCCTTTACTGGGAAGCTAGACACTAAACAAAGGAAACAGTCATGAGTGAGCCAAGCGTGAAAGTCCTCGTCGTCGACGACGAGCCAAATATTGTTGAACTGCTAACGGTTAGCCTGAAGTTCCAAGGATTCGATGTGGCATCGGCAACCTCTGGTACCGATGCCCTCCGGGTGGCACGGGAATTTCAACCGGAAGCCTTCATCCTCGACGTCATGCTGCCGGGCATCGACGGCTTTGAGCTTCTGTCAAAGCTACGCGCGGAAGGTTTCGACGGCCCCGTGCTGTACCTGACAGCTAAGGACGCGGTAGAAAATCGCATCCATGGCCTGACGATCGGTGCGGACGATTACGTCACCAAGCCGTTTTCCCTTGAAGAGGTCATTACCCGCCTGCGCGTAATCCTGCGCCGGGGTTCCGTAGTGTCTGAAGACGCCGAATCCAGCTCCGTGTTGAGCTACGCAGACCTCGTTCTCAACGATGACACTCACGAAGTGACCAAGGCGGGCGAGATCGTGGAGCTTTCGCCAACCGAGTTCAATTTGTTGCGTTACCTCATGCTCAACGCCGAAGTGGTGCTGTCGAAGGCAAAGATTTTAGACAACGTGTGGCACTACGATTTCGGTGGCGATGGCAATGTGGTGGAATCCTACATTTCTTATTTGCGTCGCAAGATCGATACCGGTGATACGCCGCTGATCCAGACTGTTCGCGGCGTCGGCTATGTGCTGCGCAAACCACGCCAAGCTTCCTAAGCCTTAGTAATGAAACGCTTGTCCCGCCACATCTCGCTGCGAACGTGGCTCGTACTCATTGTGGTGGTGATCTCCGGGTGTGGTCTCAGCGCCAGCGCCGTGGTGGTCAGCAGCATCATGCGAGATTTCACTGTCGGACGCGTCGACCAGGACCTGCAGAAGGCTTCCGACGGTTGGGCCGCGCGCAACGATTTCCTGCGGCCAGACCCCTCGAGCGCCCGGCCCCCGAGCGACTTCTACGTCCAGAAGATGTATTCAGACGGCTCGCGCATCATTGTTAATGATTCCGAAAGCGCCCCGGATCTATCCGCGGTGCATTTGAACTCGGGTCCGGTCACCGTCGGCCCTGCTGCCGATTCCGAGGGGGAGGCGCGTTGGCGGGTGATGGCGACCTACCGCGACGGCGTATCGACGGTAGTAGCCCTGAATCTGAACCGCGAAGACCGTATCATCGAGCAGCTCATCTTTACCCAACTCACCATTGGTGTCCTGGTCTTGGTGATCCTCGCACTCATTGCCTACTTTGTGGTGCGCGCTGCGCTCAGACCGTTGCGCGATGTGGAAAAGACCGCAGTTGCCATCGCAGGCGGTGACCTGGATCGACGTATCCCGCCGCTACCTCCCACCACGGAAGTGGGGCGACTGTCGCGTGCGCTCAACGCGATGCTCGGCCGTCTCCAAAACTCCGTGGAAGAAGCGCAATCCCAGGAGCAGCAAATGCGCCGCTTTGTCGGTGATGCCTCGCATGAGCTGCGCACCCCTTTGACCTCCGTCCGCGGGTATACCGAGCTGTACCGCTCTGGAGCCATGCCGGATGCGGACAAGGTGATCACCAAAATCTCCGATGAAGCGAGCCGCATGAGCTACCTGGTGGAGGATCTGCTTTCGCTCACACGCGCGGAGGGTTCGCCGATGGAGATGCGCAAGGTGGATATCTTCGAACTCTCCGTGAGTGTTGTCGCGTCGATGCGGGCAGCTCATCCTGGCCGCAAAGTGGCGGTGTTCAACCAATCAGTGGACGAGCCGCTGGTATGGGGAGATCCGCAGAAGTTGCATCGTGTGGCGCTTAATTTGGCAAACAATGCGCTAGTGCATGGTGGCGCGGATGCCGCGATTGAGATCACGAGCGATGAAAAAGTTGTGTGCCTCAACGTTCGTGACAATGGAATCGGCATGAGCCCAGAGGTAGCCGAGCACGTCTTTGAGCGGTTCTATCGTTCTGACTCCTCGCGGTCTCGTGCTACTGGTGGCTCGGGTTTGGGGCTGGCGATTGTTAAGTCTCTCGTCGAGGCCCATAACGGCACCGTTGAGGTGGAGTCCACGCTGGGGGAGGGCACCGTGTTTAAGGTGTGTCTGCCTCGGTTAGTTGAAGAGCGCTAAAAATCGCGGGAATTTGTTTCGGGATGTGGGCATGATGGACACCGTGGACTCGGATGACTTCGCCGAGTTCACTGGAAGTTCGTGGCACCACGGTATCTGCGTCGGAGACGATGGATACCACCCGTGCCTGCGGTGGCAACACGGCAGGAAAATTCCCCATGATCTGCCCCAAAGCTGGACCTGCGACCCATTCCAAGATTCGCTTGTACCGAGTTCTGGGCACGCCACGCCATGCCGCCCCGAGGCCCACCAAGTGACGAATGCTGTTCTGGGCGTCCCCGTGCGCTGCCTTGAGAGCCAAGAAACCGCCCAATGAGTGCGCGAGTACGTCGACGCGCTCGAACTCGGCGAGGAAATCGCTGACTTCGCGGGCACACCGCCCTAGATCGGCGGTGCCACGATCGCCGTATTCGAGGCCTACGACCCGTCGGCCACGTGCTTGTAGTGCTTCCGCTGCGCGTTGGAAGTTGCCGGGGGAGCTGAGCGTGCCATGCAATACGGCGATGGGGACATCGTCTGATTCGATGGGGGTTGGGAGTACGCCACTACGAGGCAGCCAGAGCAGCTTTGATCTTCTCGGCGGCATCGTCCATCTTTTCTGGGTCAGTTTCGTCCATGTGCAGGGCGCGTTTGAAATCGTACTCGTTCATGTGGTTGGTGGGGAAGACGTGGATGTGAGTATGCGGAACATCGAAGCCGGCGATGATGAAGCCGGCGCGTTCACAGTCAAAAGCCGCGATGATGGCTTGCCCGATCTTCTGGGCGACTTCAGAAAGGTGCGACCACGTAGCTGGGTCTAAGTCGGTCCATTTGTCTACTTCTTCGATAGGAACCACCAGCGTGTGGCCATAATTGAGTGGCTCAATGGTTAGAAATGCAACGACCTTGTCGTCTCGGTAAACAAAGCGGCCCGGCAGTTCGCCGTTGATGATTTTGGTGAATACGCTAGTCATATCCCCCACAGTAGCTTCGGGGATAACTAACCGCTGGGAGTTACTTAAGTAGACTGTGGTACATGCGCATTCTGGTAATCGGCTCGGGCGCCCGAGAGCACGCCCTCCTCCTTGGATTGTCTAAAGATCAATCCGTCACCGACCTGCACGTCGTACCTGGTAACGCGGGCATGGCGGCCCTAGCAACTGTCCACGAGGGGAAGGCTGATTCTCCCGCAGAGATGACTCAGCTGGCCACGAAACTCGCGGTGGATTTGGCTGTGATCGGGCCGGAAATCCCGTTGGTTGCTGGCGTCGCAGACGCCTTGCGTGAAGCCGGCATCGCGGTGTTCGGCCCCTCAGCTGCTGCTGCACAGATCGAAGGCTCCAAAGCATTTGCTAAGGCGGTTATGGCCGACGCGGGCGTAAAGACTGCCCATGCAGAAAGTCTTGCACCAGGCGCTGCGGAGTCCGAGATTGACGCTGCCTTGGATCGTTTTGGTCCGATCTGGGTAGTCAAAGATGATGGTCTAGCCGGAGGCAAAGGCGTGGTTGTTACCGAGGATCGTGCCGCAGCACGCGAGCACGTCCTGGCAGTGCACCACGGTGGTAACCCAGTCTTGCTGGAAAGCTACCTGGATGGTCCCGAGGTATCCCTGTTCTGCCTCGTTGATGGGGAAACCGTTGTCCCTCTCCTGCCCGCACAGGACCACAAACGGGCCCTGGATAATGACGAAGGGCCGAACACGGGCGGCATGGGTGCCTACACCCCGTTGCCATGGTTGCCAGAGGATGGCGTACAGCGGATTGTCGACGAAGTCTGCATCCCAGTTGCCGCCGAAATGGTGAAACGTGGCACGCCGTATTCTGGCCTGCTCTATGCAGGACTCGCATGGGGCCGCGACGGCATCTCCGTGGTGGAATTCAACTGTCGCTTCGGAGACCCGGAGACGCAGGCAGTGCTCGCTCTGCTCAAGACCCCGCTCGGGCAGCTCCTGAACTCGGTTGCCACTGGCACGCTTGCGGAGCAGCCGCCTCTAGAGTGGGAGGACGGTTACGCCTTGACTATTGTCTTGGCAGCTAACGGTTACCCAGAGGATCCTCGTACGGGCGATGCTATCCACAACGCTGATTCGCCACAGGTTTTGCATGCCGGCACGGCTCGAAATGAGGCCGGTGAACTAGTTTCATCCGGTGGCCGAGTGCTCAACGTGATTGGCACCGGCGCTACGCTTGCCGACGCCCGTGACAGTGCATATGCCGTGATCAAGGATATCGAGCTCGCAGGAAGCCACTACCGCAGTGACATTGCGTTGCCTGCCGTGGAAGGGCGCATCACTATCTAATCAGGGGTGACTGGAATACACTGTGCCGGTGCAATTCTCACACTCTGATTCTCGCAAGAAGGGGTTTAGCCCGGCGCAGCTCGTGTCGGGTAGCTTCTTGTTGCTGATCTTCCTGGGCACAGCCTTGTTGCTGCTGCCGTTTTCCCGTAGCGGGCCACAGAGCCCAGACGCTGTCACCGCGCTGTTTACCGCTACGTCGGCGGTGTGCCTGACGGGGCTTACCGTGGTGGATACGGCCACCTACTGGTCGCATTTCGGCCAAGCCGTCATCATTAGCTTGATCCAAATCGGCGGACTCGGAATTATGACCCTAGCGACGGTCGCGAGCTACCTGCTCGTTGGTCGGCTCGGGGTCCGCGGGCGGTTGAATGCCGCAGCAGAAATGCGCGGCAGGGACTTGGGTGAGGTTAAGTCAATCATCCTCGGAACTATCGGTTTCTCACTGTTTATTGAAGCAGTGATCACTATATTCCTGACCTTGCGCTTCTATTTCGCGTATGACCTGAGCCCAGCAGCCAGTCTGTGGGAAGGCTCTTTCCACGCGGTGTCCGCATTTAACAACGCTGGATTTGGTCTGGCCAGCTCTAATCTCATGCCCTATGTCGGGGATTTTGGCATCATTGTGCCGATTGCCCTCGGCGTGATTATCGGTGGCCTGGGCTTTCCAGTGCTGTTGGAGATCCGGCAGCGCTTTCGGACCAAATCCCGCCTCCCAATTTCCTTAACTATGAGCTTCACGCTGTGGGGAACCGCGATCTTGTTGATCACGGGAACTCTCGGCACAGTGGTGTTTGAGTGGAATGGCGCGCTCAAAGATCTGGATGTTGCTACTTCTTGGCTAGCGGCGTTCTTCCATAGCGTGTCCACTCGTACCGCAGGATTTAATTCCATTGATCTAGCCCACCTCCACGATTCCACGATGATGATGACGGACATCCTGATGCTGATCGGAGGTGGCTCCGGCGGCACCGCCGGCGGAGTGAAGGTAACCACCACGGCGGTGTTGGTGGCCGTCATGGTGGCGGAAATCCGCGGCGATGACCAAGTATTGGTTTCGGGGCGTCGCCTGCCAGGCCGCATCGTGCGACAAGCAATGGCGGTTTTCACGATGACTGTTCTAGCGTTGTTGGTCTCCGTATTGACATTGCAGATCCTCATGCCGCAATACACGTCACACCAGATTGTCTTTGAATGCATCAGCGCTTTCGCTACCGTGGGTCTTACCACAGGCATCACCCCGAGCCTGCCGGAGTTCGCCCAATTGTGGCTGGTAATGCTCATGTATGCGGGTCGTGTTGGCCCGATCACCCTCGTCGCCGCGCTGGCGGCCCGACATAGCAAACGGTTGTACACCTATCCGACTGAGAGGCCGTTCATTGGTTAAGCTATTTTCCCGGCAGACTGTCCCACCCGTGGTAATTATTGGGCTCGGACGATTCGGCATTGCCCTAGGCGATGAGCTTGTTCGCGCCGGGGTGGAAGTCCTGGGCATCGATGTGGATGAGGCCACCGTGGTTAAAGCGTCCTCTGTGCTCACGCACGCAGTGATTGCCGAGACCACCGATGCGGACACACTGCGTCAGCTGGGCGTGGATGATGCCGAGCGAGTGGTGATCGGAATCGGATCAGATCTCGGTGCCTCGCTGCTGACCGCCTCCGCAGTGATGGACTTGGGTGTGAAGAATGTGTGGGCTAAGGCTGACAATGATCAACACGCTAAAATCCTGACTCAGATCGGGGTGCACCATGTGGTGCGCCCGGAGCGTGACACAGGGCGTCGAGTAGCGCACCTGATTGCCGGGCACCTGCAGGATTACGTCGAGTTTGACCCTGACTTTGCTATCGCCAAGCTCGCCCCACCAGTGACTATGCACGGCCGAATGGTCAGTGAGGTCCCGCCAGGCATCACCATTGTGGGCGTGCGTCCGGCTGAAGGCCGGTTCACAGTCCCCGAGTCGGGCTATGTCATCCGCTCCGGTGATTTGGTTATTGCGGCAGGTACGGCGAAGGAATTGGACCGGTTCTGCCTTAGTTAACAGCGAGCAGGCTATCCCTTCGCGCTAAGCGTGGAATAATCTAGAGGCGTGGCTGACAAAAAGAAGATTTCAAACGTCCTTTCCAACCGATACGCGTCCGCAGAGCTGTCCAACCTCTGGAGCGCCGAAACCAAGATTGTTCTGGAGCGCGAGCTTTGGATTGCAGTGATGAAGGCACAAAAGGACCTCGGCGTAGACATCCCGGCCGAGGCCATCACTGCGTATGAAGCCGTGATCGAGCAAGTGGACTTGGCTTCCATCGCGGAGCGGGAGAAAGTTACTCGCCACGACGTGAAAGCGCGCATCGAAGAGTTCAACGCGCTGGCTGGATACGAACATATCCACAAAGGCATGACCAGCCGTGACCTCACGGAGAACGTTGAGCAACTGCAGATCCACCGTTCCCTCGAACTTATCTTGGGTAAGTCTGTGGCAGTGTTGACGCGAATTGGTCAGCGGGCCGCAGAATTTCAAAACCTGGTGATGGCAGGCCGCTCCCATAACGTTGCGGCGCAGGCCACCACCCTGGGCAAGCGATTTGCTTCCGCTGCCGACGAACTCCTGGTCGCCATTGAGCGTGCGGAGTCAATGATTGCGCACTACCCATTGCGTGGCATCAAGGGGCCAATGGGTACTGCTCAGGACATGTTGGACCTCATGGGCGGCAACGAGACAAAGCTGGCTTCCCTGGAGACTCGTATCGCGGACCACCTCGGCTTCCACCGGGTGTTTGATTCAGTGGGGCAGGTATATCCGCGCTCCCTCGACTTCGACGCGGTTTCGACCTTGGTCCAACTCGGCGCCGGTCCCTCTTCATTGGCGCACACCATTCGTCTGATGGCCGGCAACGAAACCGTCACGGAGGGTTTCAAGGAAGGCCAGGTTGGATCTTCCGCAATGCCGCACAAAATGAATGCTCGGTCTTGTGAGCGCGTTGGCGGTATGCAAGTGATTTTGCGCGGCTACCTGACGATGGTGGCAGACCTTTCCGGTCAGCAGTGGAACGAAGGCGATGTATTCTGTTCTGTCGTGCGCCGCGTTGCCCTGCCGGATGCCTTCTTCACTATCGACGGCATGTTTGAGACATTTCTCACGGTGCTCGACGAGTTTGGGGCGTTCCCAGCAATGCTCGATCGCGAACTCGAGCGTTACCTGCCGTTCCTGGCCACCACACGCATCCTCATGGCTGCGGTGCGTTCCGGAATGGGACGTGAGACCGCGCACGAAGTGATCAAGGAAAATGCGGTGGCAGTTGCACTGAACATGCGTGAAAACGGTGGTGATCAAGACCTCATTGAGCGCCTGGCAGCAGACCCACGCATGACGCTGTCAGCAGCTGATTTGGAAGCGGCGCTCGCAGACCGTCACGCATTCATCGGAGCAGCGGAATCCCAGGTCGGGCGAGTCTTGGCTCGGATTCAGGACGTCGTTGGGCGTTATCCAGAAGCTGCTAGCTACCAGCCTGGAGAGATTCTCTAACCCTAGGGAATTGTTCGTAGCCCTGTCTGCGCCACCATGGCCGCATGGAAATTCGGTGGGGGCAGGGCTACACTGCTTCACTATGCGTCCTGAACTTTCCTCGTACAATCACCTCTCTGCAGGCAAAGTACGCGAAATCTACGAAATTGATGACGAGAGCCTCCTCATGGTGGTGTCCGATCGAATTTCGGCTTATGATTACATCCTCGACACGGAGATCCCTGACAAGGGCCGTGTGCTGACCGCAATGACGGTTCACTTCTTTGACAACATCGATTTTCCGAACCATCTCGCCGGCCCAGTAGATGATCCGCGGATTCCCGAAGAAGTGTTGGGCCGTGCACTCGTTTGCAAGAAGCTGGAGATGCTGCCATTCGAGTGTGTCGCCCGTGGTTACCTGACTGGCTCCGGTTTGGCCGAGTACCAGGAAAGCGGCACCGTGTGTGGCGTAGAGCTACCAGAAGGCCTCCGTGAGGCCTCCAAGCTTCCAGAGCCGATTTTCACCCCTGCTACGAAGGCTGACCTGGGGGATCACGATGAAAACGTGAGCTTTGACGTGGTCGTCGAAAAGCTGGGGCAGGCTCGTGCAGAAGAGCTGCGGGATGCGACGCTGTCGATCTACCGTCAGGCCGCTGAGATGGCACTGGAGAAGGGTGTCATCCTCGCGGATACGAAGTTCGAGTTCGGTCTGGATTCCGAGGGCCGACTGGTGTTGGCGGATGAGGTTTTGACGCCGGATTCCTCCCGCTACTGGCCCGCAGATGGCTATGAAGAGGGTCGAGTGCAGCCTTCTTTTGATAAGCAGTACGTGCGTAACTGGTTGACTGGGCCAAAGTCTGGTTGGAATAAGGCATCCCAGACGCCGCCGCCAGCATTGCCTGGTTCCGTGGTCGAAGCCACTCGTGAGCGCTACATCGAGGCCTATGAGAAGATCTCCGGGAAGAAGTTCTCGGAGTGGATTGGTTGTTGCGTGTAACCAAGGTTGCAGGCTGTTGATTCAGCTCGGATAGTAGTTTCCCGTCTCCGCCATTGGTGGGGGCGGGTTTTCGCGGTTTGGGGATTGGTGGCATAGCCAAAATCGGCTGGGGGAGCCATTTCGGGATTGTGGGAGTGCCACTTCCCAGCCCCGCAATAAGGCCAGTCTTGCCTAAGTAAGCATAGCCTAACTAGAGTTCAGGATCGGTTTGTCTTTTCATTTTCCGATCCAAGGAGTCTCTCCATGAAACCATTTCGTGCCGTAGTAGCATCACTCGGCGCATTCGCTACTCTAGGCATTCTCGCTGCGTGCGCGGGGCCCGATGCCGCGACGCAGCAGGCGGAAGCCCCGCTAAGCGTCACTGACATCAAGGGGCGCACCGTCACGCTGGACAAGATGCCAGGACGAATCATCTTGGGCGAAGGTCGCGGAGTCTTCGCTACTTCGATCCTGAACAAGGACCAGCCAGTAGATAAGGTTGTCGCGATGGGAGAGGACCTCAAAACTGCGGCACCGTCCTACTTTGATGCCCTGGTCAAGGCTCGACCGGAGGTACAGTCCGTGCCGACCATCGGTAGCCTTTCTAAAGGCGACGTGTCGGTGGAGAACCTGCTGAGCTACCAGCCGGACCTCATGGTGCTGTCTGCTGACAACTACGACGCTCTGCAGGCGATCGGAATGCCAGAAAAGATGGATCAAGCCGGCATTAAATATGTGGTCACCGACTTCCGGCAGCACCCGCTCACCAACACCACGGCCTCGATGGATATCCTCGGAACGGTCTTTGGCAAACAGGAGCAAGCCACCAAGTTCAATACGGAATGGACTCAGACTGTTGATTCTGTGAAGGAGCGTGCCGGCAAGATCGAAAAGAAGCCGAGCGTCTTCTTGTGGCGTGCAGCCGGCCTGAAGGACTGCTGCTCCACAGTGAAGGACTCCAACCTTGGCGAATTTGTCAACGTTGCAGGCGGAGATAACATCGGCGATCACATTCTCAGCACGGAATCGGGCGACGTGACCGCGGAAAAGCTTATCGCTGAGCAGCCAGACATGATCATTGCAACCGGCGGATCCTGGGCCAAGGATCCGAAGAAGCCGGCAGCGATCCCACATGCAAACTTGGGCTACGCCACTGATGAAGCCACCGCTAAGGATACCCTCAACGGTTTGACTAAAACGCCAGGCTTTGAGCAGGTCACGGCTGCGAATGAAGGGCGACTCTACGGCGTCTGGCACCAGTACTATGACTCACCGCTGAACTTCCTTGCAGTCGAGCAGTTTGCTAAGTGGCAGCATCCAGAAGAGTTCGCGGATGTGGACGTCGATAAGCACCTGCAGAGCGTCCACGAGGAGTACCTGCCCTTCGCGGCCAGCGGTACCTTCTTCTCGGAGCAGCGGTGACAGCAACCGTAACGGAGCATATTCTCGCTGAGCACCGGGGCGTGGTGCGCAAGCGGCGCAGGATCATCCTCGCACTCAGTGTGGGCGCCTTCATCGCGTTTGTGATCAGCGCGATGGTTGGTCCGGTTATTCTCAGTCCCGGCGAAGTATTGCGGGGGCTAATTGCACCGAACAACCTCGATGACACAGCGCGGACTGTTCTGTGGCGACTCCGGTTGCCGATGTCCGTGATGGCGGTGCTTGTGGGCATGAGCTTGGCTGCTGCGGGTGCGCAGATGCAAACGATTCTGAACAATCCGCTTGCTGAGCCCTTCACTTTGGGGATCTCGGCCGCGGCGGCTTTCGGTGGTGCGTCTGCGATCGTGATGGGCTGGGCCGCAACAAGTAACGCTCAGACGAACCTGGCTGCGATGGCTTGGCTGTCTGCGATGCTGGCCACCGGTGTGATTTTGGTGGCAGCAGTGGTGCGAGGCGCGAGCGCGGAAACGATGATTCTGCTGGGCATCGGAATGGTGTTCTTGTTTCAGGCATTGCTTGCGCTGATGCAATATCGTGCCACCACTGAATCACTGCAGCAGATTGTGTTCTGGTCTATGGGGTCTATGACGCGCGCGACGTGGGGCGGTAATGCCATGATTGGGCTGGCACTGTTGTTGTCTCTGCCCATCATGATTGCAGCATCCTGGCAGCTCACCGCATTGCGGCTTGGCGACGCCCGGGCTCAAGCCATGGGCGTGAACGTCAATAGGCTCCGCATGGTCATGCTCATTGTGGTGGCATTGCTCTCTGCCACGGCGGTGGCTTTCGCTGGAGTCATCGGTTTTGTAGGCCTCGTCGGCCCGCATGTGGCGCGCATCTTCGTTGGCGAAGACCAGCGCTATTTCCTGCCAGCGTCTATGGCCGCCGGTGCGCTCATCATGAGCGGCGCCCATGCTGCCAGCTTGCTCATCATTCCGGGCATCGCAATCCCCATTGGCATCATCACCGCGCTGTTGGGCGTTCCATGTTTCATGCTCATCATCTTGAGCAGAAAGCGAGTGATTTGGTGAGTATCTCTTTAGAGATCAATAACCTGCGCGCCGGGTACGGAAAGCGCGCCATCCTCGATGGGCTGAGCACCATGCCTATCGACGGCGGGCACCTCACCGGCGTGCTCGGCCCCAACGCCTCAGGCAAATCAACCTTGATTAAGACTTTGGCAGGCATCAATCGGGTGCGAGGTGGCTCGGTCGAGCTCAGCGTCGATGGGCAGGGCGTGCAGGGAACAGAACTGCGTGCGCACATGGGGTACGTGCCTCAAGAGCTGCCGAGTTCAGCGAGTATTACGGCGTTTGAAGCAGTGCTGATTGCCGCTCGTCGCACGCGGGCCACCAGTCCGGAGCATGTAGCTGCGGATACGATGGGTGCGATGGGAATTGGAGGGTTTGCCGGAACCAATCTCGCAGAGCTCTCCGGAGGGCAGCGGCAACTAGTGGCGGTGGCCCAAATGCTGGTCGGGGATCCTTCCGTCATGCTGCTCGATGAGCCAACTTCGGCGCTCGATCTCAACCGACAGATCTTCCTGCTCGACTTGGTCCGGGAACGGGTGCGCTTCAGTGGTGCGGTCGCCTTGGTGGCGATTCATGACATCAACCTAGCCACTCGCTTCTGCGAGGAGCTGGTAGTGATGAAGCAGGGCAGAGTGATCGCGCAAGGAACCCCCAGAGAGGTTATCTGCCCCGAGCTTTTGGATAGTGTGTACGGAATCAATGCGCGCATTCTAGAAGATGACGGGGTCCCGGTAGTCTTGCCGTGCTAAATGGGTACCATCGGTACCCATGTATCCCATCGCCGACAAACGTCCCAGCACTCGCACCCACCACGGCATCAATTTCGTGGATAACTACGAGTGGTTACGGGACAAAGGCTCCGCCGACACGATCGCCTACCTAGAAGCTGAAAACGCGTACACGGCGGAGCAGACCGCGCATCTGGGCACACTCGAAGACAACCTGTTCCAAGAGCTCAAGGGTCGAATCAAAGAGACGGACATGTCCGTTCCCGTGCGCCAAGGCGACTACTGGTATTTCGGCAGAACCGAAGAAGGCAAGAGCTACGGTCGGTCCTGCCGTGTCCCCGTCGTCGCGGGGCAAGATGCCTGGTTGCCACCAACCATCGCGGAGGAACCTCCGGTAGAAGAGCAAGTACTGCTCGATTTCAATGAACTCGCTGCAGGCCATGACTTTTTCTCCGTGGGTGCCTCCACGGTGACGCTGTCGGGCAATTTCGTTGCCTACTCCGTGGACGTGACCGGAGACGAACGTTATGACCTGTACATCAAAGACTTGCGCACCGGCGAACTGTTGGAAGATCGCATCGAGGGTATCTTTGCAGGTGCTACCTGGGCGGGGGAAGAGTACCTGTTCTACCAGCGCGTCGATGATGCGTGGCGCCCAGATTCGGTGTGGCGGCACCGGGTAGGTACCCCAGCTTCCGAAGACGTGCTGGTGTTCCAAGAACCCGATGAGAAGTTCTGGGTGGGCGTGGGCACCACTCGTTCGGATAAATTCCTGCTCATCGAGGCAAGCTCCAAGCTGACCTCCGAGATCTGGGTCTTGGAACTAGACAACCCTACCGGCGAGTTTCGCTGCCAGCTCCCGCGTCAGGAAGGGCTGGAATACGGCATCGACCACGCGGTTATCGACGGCGAAGACCGCTGGCTGGTCATCCACAATGCCGCTGGTCCAAACTTTGAGATCGGTGAGTGCCCGGCGACTGCCTTTGTGATCGAAGATCTCAACGTCCTCGTCCCGCATCGCTCCGATGTCAGGCTGGAAGGTATCGATCCTTTCGCGGGGCACCTGGTGCTGGGCTATCGCCGCGACGCAATCGGGCGGGTTGCCTTGATGAAACTGGACCCGGGGTACACCAATTTCACAGAGATGAGTTTTGAGGAAGAGCTCTACTCCGTGGGCTCCGGCGGGAACCCAGAGTGGGACACCCCAGTGTTCCGGTACACCTATGTGAGTTTCACCCAGCCTGCGAGTGTGAGCTTGTTGGACGTCGCCACGCAACAGCGCACGCTGTTGAAACAACAGGAGGTGTTGGGCGGCTACAACCCGGCGGACTACGTTGCCACACGCCGATGGGTAACTGCCCGCGATGGTGCGAAGGTGCCGGTGTCGCTCGTTCATCGTGCGGACCTAGACATGAGCAAGCCGAATCCGACGATTCTGTACGGCTACGGCTCCTACGAGCACTCCATCGATCCGGACTTTTCAAATTTGCAGATTTCGGTATATGACCGTGAGGTCATCTTTGCGGTGGCTCACGTACGTGGCGGCGGCGAAATGGGGCGACGCTGGTACGACGACGGCAAGATGCTCGCCAAGAAGAACACCTTCACCGACTTCATCGATGTCGCAGATGATCTCATCGCTGCGGGGATTACAGCGCCCGAGATGCTAGGCGCTGAGGGAGGCTCGGCTGGCGGCCTGCTCATGGGGGCCGTTGCCAACATGGCTCCGGATCGGTTCGCGGCGATATCTGCCAAGGTGCCCTTCGTCGATCCTTTAACCTCAATTCTTATGCCTGAGCTGCCGTTGACGGTGATGGAGTGGGAAGAATGGGGCGACCCATTGCACAACAAAGAGGTGTACGACTACATGGCCTCTTACGCGCCTTACGAGAATGTCGCGGCGCTGCAATATCCGAACATCATGGCGGTCACCTCACTCAATGACACCCGTGTGCTGTACGTAGAGCCGGCAAAGTGGATCGCGAAGCTGCGAGACACCGCTGTTGGGGGAGAGTTCTTGCTGAAAACAGAAATGGCGGCGGGGCATGGTGGCGTATCTGGGCGCTATGAACGGTGGCATCAGGCTGCATTTGAATTGGCGTGGTTACTTAACCAAATTGCAGGGCACACAGAATAGGGAGTGTGACTTATTTCACAAAGTGGCAAACTGCATGCCGAAAGGGTGGAATGGGGCAAGAATATCGTCCCTGTGCTGCAGAAACATGCAGGCGGAAAAATGTGACATTTTTGAAAATATCCCCTCCGGTTGTGGGGAGGGGATTGTTGAGCAGAAACGACGTTGCTTTAAAGAAAGTATGGCAACTACAGTTCCGCTAAGGACTGATGTGCGTCAGACTACATTTCGCGAAGTATAGTTCGGCTTTCACAAAATTGGGCTGCGGTGCGTCAACCTCCATGCGAAACACTCATTAGTGACTACTGGAATTTTGTAACGGAAGTTTCGGCGGTCGTTCGTAGAAGGATCCAACACAACCATGTCTGATCAAGACAAGATCGCGCAGCCGGTAGTAACCGGTACCGGTGCCACAGCACTGCCAAAGATCGCGGAACCAAACAAGCCGCGCAAAGACCGTACTCACTGGCTGTACATCATGGTGGTTGTTGCCATTATTGCCGGAATCACCTTTGGTCTCGTTGCTCCCGAACGGGCTGAGTCCTGGCGAATCGTCGGCAAGATGTTTATCCAACTGATTACGATGATCATTCCTCCCGTGATCTTTTGCACTATCGTGTTGGGCATTGGTTCGGTTCGCTCCGCTGCAACCGTTGGAAAAGCTGGTGGTATTGCGCTGGCTTATTTCGTTACGATGTCCACCTTTGCTTTGGCAGTGGGGCTTTTGGTCGGTAATTACATTGAGCCGGGCTCAAATCTGAATATCGCCCCAACGGATAACCCCAAGTCCGTACCGGACCCTGAAAAGGCAACCGGAATGGTCGGCTTCATTCAGTCGATTATTCCGAAAACCATGTTCTCCGCATTCACGGAGGGCTCTGTTCTCCAAGTATTGTTCATCGCCCTGCTGTTCGGTTTTGCAGTGCAGTCCATGGGCCGCGCGGGTGAGCCGATTTTGGGATTTGTCGCGCATCTGCAAAAGGTTGTGTTCAAGATTCTGAACATGATTCTGTGGTTGGCACCGATTGGTGCGTTCGGTGCAATGGCGGGCGTTGTTGGCGGCTCAGGTATGGCAGCTGTGAAAGAACTTGCAGTATTGATGTTGGCCTTCTACATCACCTGTTTCCTGTTTGTGTTCGTGGTTCTTGGCCTGGTGCTCAAGGTGTTTGGTGGCTTCAACATCTTCAAATTGTGCAAGTACCTCGGCCGTGAGTTTCTCCTCATCGTGGCGACTTCTTCCTCAGAATCTGCGCTGCCCAACCTCATGCGTAAGATGGAGCATGCAGGTGTGGACAAGTCTACCGTCGGTATCGTCGTTCCCACTGGCTATTCCTTCAACTTGGACGGCACCGCGATTTACCTGACGATGTCTGCCATCTTCATCGCGGATGCGATGCATATGCCGATGAGTCTTGGCGAGCAAATCGGACTGCTGGTGTTCATGATCATTGCATCTAAGGGTGCCGCTGGCGTTTCTGGTGCGGGTATCGCTACCTTGGCTGCCGGTTTGCAGTCACACTCTCCCGCATTGTTGGGTGGTGTGGACGTCATCATGGGCATCGACAAATTCATGTCCGAGGCCCGTGCACTGACCAACTTCGCTGGTAACTCTGTAGCCACCTTGCTGGTCGGCACCTGGACCAAGACCATCGATAAACAGCGTGTCCACGATGTTCTTGACGGAAAAGTTCCTTACATGGCTGCGCCGGACGATACCCACGTTGACCTTCGCAACCCAGAGGTAGAGAACTCTCCGAACCTGAACCTGCAGCCGACTCCTCAGGTGGACTTGGACGCATACAAGCACTAGTGACTTTCCCCGACCTAAAGCGCTCTCTTCGGAGGGCGCTTTTCGCTTTCTACTTGCCGAGACAAACTGATAAAGCCGTGGGATAATATCCTGCATGCGTGGCACACTGTTGGTTTCAATCTCGAGTATCTTTGATGCCACATGTGGAGACGCAAAATCGCTGATCGATCACCTTGATGACCGTTGTGTCCCCGTGTCCTTGCTGGTGGCGCCGCATATCGACGGCAATTGGCACCTTGCAAAAGATGAAGGCACCCGCTCCTGGCTCATAGCGCAACAACAGCAGGACCGCGCTCTGATTCTCAATGGATTTGATCAGGCAGTTCAGGGCCGACGCGCGGAATTCGCAAACCTCGAGTCTCACGAAGCTCGTCTGCGGCTGGCTGGCGCTACTCGGCAAATGTCGAAGATGGGTTTTGACCTCGATTTGTTTGCACCACCGCGCTGGCGCCTGTCAGAAGGTACCCTGCAGGTCTTGCCGGAATTCGGCTTCACGTTGGTGTCATCGACACGCGGCATTCATCACCTGGAGACCGGAGACTTTACCCAAACGCGAAATCTATCCTTCGGTGAGGGCTACGGCGCTGCTAAATGGTGGCGCCGCAACATCATCCGCGCCGTGGAACGCAACGCAGCCAAAGGGCGGACCGTGCGTCTGTCGATTTCCGCGCGCAACCTGTCGGACAAGAAGACGGTAAAGGACTTCAAAGTCGCCGTGGATCGAGCTCTCGAGCTGGACATAGCGCCGCGGGACTACCGCGACTTCCGCTAGCGTAGGGGCATGACTTCGATCTATGACACGCCAGTAACGCTTATCGACGGCCGCACCACCACTCTCCAGGACTGGGCAGGTCACCTCATCATGGTGGTCAATACCGCCAGCGAATGTGGACTCACCGGCCAGTACGAGGGGCTACAGCAGCTCTTTGACGAATACGCAATGCGAGGCTTCTTCGTCCTCGGAATGCCATGCAACCAGTTCGGTGAACAAGAACCCGGCAAGAACGAGGAAATCGCAACCTTCTGCTCCCGCAACTATGGCGTGACGTTCCCGATGCTGACAAAGGCCGACGTCAACGGTGACAATACGCATCCGCTCTATCAAATCCTGAAGCAAACCTCAGACGCTGAGGGAGAAGCCGGAGATGTGCAGTGGAACTTTGAGAAGTTCCTCATTTCGCCGTCCGGGGAAGTAATCGGCAGGTTTCGTCCTCGCACCGAACCGGAAGATGATGCAATCGTGGAGATGATTGAGGAAAACTTGCCGGTTTAGGTGTACATGCCGATTTTGTCACTTCGGAGAGTTCAAAATCGTGCGGATCCTTCCTCGCGGGGTGAGAAAATCGGCGCTAGTCCCTGCTAGGGCGGTATCGGCTAGAAACAAATAGGGCACAGAAATTTACCGAAACGTAAGATAGGCCAGTATGTCCTTAACTGAAACGGTTCGCCAGCGACTTGATCGCGGCCCGCGACCGAAAACTAGAGGATGGTTTCATTTCATAGCGAGCGTGCTCAGCTTGGTCTCGGGTACGGTGCTTGCCACCTATGCGTGGCTCATGCTTCCTCACCTCGAGGCTGTGGGCGTGACGGTCTACGCCGTCGGATGTTTTCTGCTCTTTGGGATTTCGGCCGCTTATCATCTAGGCCCGTGGCAAAGCAGTCACACGGTGCAGTGGTGGCGCCGTGCCGATCATGCAACAATCGCCATTTTCATTGCAGCTACCTACACACCACTATGTCTATTGTCCTTTGATCGGGTTACTGCCTCATGGATTTTGGGCATCGCCTGGCTGGGGGCCTTGGCTGGAGTGATACTCAATGTGGTGTGGATCAGGCATCCCCGCTGGCTAGATGTGGTGGTTTACCTCACCCTTGGTTGGATTATCGTGCCACTTGTTCCGCAACTATGGAGAAGTGCCGGGCCAGCGGTAGTTTGGTTGATATTCGTTGGTGGGGTTGTTTACTCGCTTGGGGCGCTGGTTTATGGCTTTAAGTGGCCTGGCCGCAACGCGCGCATTATCGGCTATCACGAGCACTTCCACGCCGCCACCATCATTGCAGCGGTGGTTCACCTTGTGGCTATCTGGATGATAGTTGTGGTGGCTGCGTAGCTGAGGAAGTGGTAGCCCTTCTATGCTGCCGGCTAGCCTAGATGGATAAGTTGGTCGGATGCTCGCGCAGTGTCTGGATTGTGGGTGCTGATTACAACTATGGCGCCGTTGTCGGCGAACCTGCGGAGTAGCTCGGTCACGTTGGTGGCGTTGTCAGTATCCAGCGCGGAAGTAGGCTCATCTGCAAAAACCACTTGTGGTCGATGGAGTAAGAGGCGCGCGATAGCTACCCGTTGTTGCTCACCACCGCTGAGAGTGTAAACCGGGGTGTCCAAGCCGCATGTGAGATTGACTGCGGACAACGCAGAGTCGAGAGATTGCGGGCGATCCCGTCGAGGTGTGCCAGAGGACGCTAGCGCAAGGTTGAGGTTCTTCTCGATGCTCCAGTTTTCCACCAGTGCGAAGTTCTGGAAAAGGAAGCCTACGGTGTTGCGATAGAGCTTTCGGACTCGGCTTCGGGAGAAGTCGCTCCACGTTTGGTCTCCATAAACAACGGTTCCGGAGGTGAGTGGCTCAAGCAATCCGAGCGTGTTCAACAAGGTGGTCTTGCCAGCGCCACTGCGACCCGTGATGGCAGTAATCGTTCCGGGTTGCATGGTGAGGTCGAGATCGTGCCAAAGTGCTCTCTTGCCGATGTCTTTGCAAAGCGAACGTCCATGCAGTGGAGCAGAAGCGGGCCGAAGATCCGCGAATAGGTCTGAGTTATGCATAATGAGTTTTGAATACCTTTGTCAGTTGCTAGGGGTGCTTGATCATTTCGAGGCTGAGAGTTTGTTCTCGCCTTCTAAGGGCAAGGCCTCCCGCAGCAAGAGATAGGCAAAGCACCACGATTCGTGCACACCAACCGATGAGTGTGGATGCCGGCCCCAGCGTGAAAGCGATAGCTGTAAGGGGCAGAGTCAATAGGAAGAAGGATCCGTATCGTCGCCATAATGGGGCACCATGTATGTGTTGGACGAATAGTGGCTGACGTCGTCGTTCTGCATAGACTGCAGCGAGCAGCGCCCCAATGCTCGCAGTGATAAGCGTGAGAATACTGGTAGAAATTGCATGATGCACAATTCTTTGTTGAGCTTCGACTAATTGTGCACGAGCGGAATCTTGAGGTTGTTCGAACCATGCCACTAAGCTGTGAGCAGCGTTTTCTCTCAATTTATGTAGAAGTTCTTCCTTCTCAAACGCAAAGAGTTCGGCACCACTAGAGGTTAATGAAATGTGGGAGTAGGAGGAAAGAGCTCCTGTGGGAATGATCAGAATTATGGGGTCGAATACCGGTCCGGGTGGGAGAGTGCGGTTTCCGGTGGCAAATATCGAAATAGGTGAGTCAGCGTCATATTCTTGAGCTTCAACGTCTGCCAGCGGGATTGTCGTCGAGATGCCGTGGCGTGAGTCTAGCTGCCGCTCAAACTGAAGTCTGTCTCGTACCTCGGATTTCAATGTCTCAGTTTGATCTTTTTGAGATGGTGGCACGAGAATGCGAGCACTGTTCGATGGGAGCGGGGTATCGAGCAGCCCCAGGTGCTGAGCAGACGTGGGGTTAAGAACGATGCATGGTCGTGGTGCGGTGATGTAAGGAGACCGGCCTGGTAGGTCTAGTGCGCTCAGAAATAGGCGGTTATCGCTGTCGGCTGCATCAACGAACGAGCGCCATGCAGGTAGTGCGGTGCGCACCTCTGACTCTTTGGTGCCCCAAAGCGCAATCTCAAAAGCGTCGGGCCCCTCGTTCGTATAGGCGGCCGCCTGTTTCGCAGAGTGGGCCTGACGCAACGCTGACTCAGAGTAGCCGAGTCCGATGAAGGCACTGCTGAGTACTAGCGCAAGTGTGATTGTGGATGCCAGGAACACGATTCCCAACGGACGCTTGCCTTTAACCTGGTCCAGAACACGCGGCACTGCGGTAACAACAATCCCCACTGCTGCTGAAGTTGCACAACCTGCGAGTGCTCCGACGATTGCCACTATCAAAGCGAACACTAGGCCGGGGAAAGCGAAAAGCTGGGTGCCTCCCCACCCAAGGAGTCCGACGATAGCCCACGCTCCCCAACCTAGGAGGACTGTCAATAGCCCAAACAGCAGGTAGCGGGCAGATTCGGTTGCTGTAATTGTGAGTGGCTGTGCCCCGTGTAGAGACTTGACGGCTCTGACGCGGGAGGTTGTCGAAGCCGACACTAGTGCAGCAACAAACACGGCAAGCACGCCGCCGACCTGTAGAAACCAGAGCGGATCGGAAAAATATTCCTTGGAAAGCAATGATGCAGCTACGGTTGAGCTGTCCGCACTTACTGAGAAGTATTCTTCTGCAGTCGTGATGAATGTACTGACGTCACTGCTGGCCCCGTACAACGTCCATTTTCCTAAGGGGGAGGCATATTCGGCGGGCATGTGTTGTACGTCGGTGGTGGAAAAGCCATACTCAGCATATGCGGAATCTGGGGATGGTGCAGTCTCTCCGGCCGGTAGGCGGGTCTTAGGATTCAGCACCGCGATCACGCGATGTGGGGCACCTGTTTCGTTCGTGTAGGACACCTTTGCCAGCTGCACCTGATGCTGGTTGGCAAGGCTTACTAGCGTTTCGATATCTGAAGTACCAGAATCCATCACGGACATTTGCCCATCGGCCCCAAAGGGATGATTCTCTTCAACTTTTAGGGAAAACTGGCCGGCAAGTGTCACAGCAATTGCGATGTTGAAAAGAAGTGCTAAGCGTAACAACCAGTGCATTTCGGCTTTCAGAGTATGTTTGTGCAGGCGAGAAAAACTGTTTCCTGTTTGGGACGCTCTTCTCGCCTGCAGTAGTTTCAGATGAACAATCTTTGGGACTAACTAGTCAGCAAACCAGTAAAAAGATTGATCAACTTCGTTTTCAACGGCTGGTAGTTCTGCGTGAGACCAAGCGCCACCCGTGAATACGGCGCTTCGATCTGTTTCGCCGTGTGCGTTGGTGACTGATGAGCCGTGTGGTCGAGAGTCATGGAGAAAATCTGAGTACACGACTCCACCGCCATTAGGGCCGGTAGTGCCGTAGTTCCACGTTCCTCCTTCCGGATGGTCTGTTGCACGTGGTTGCACAATGCCTGCGTTGTCATCTGCGACTTCGCTTCCCCATTCGGTTGTGTTCTCGGGTAGTGCTTGGTCTCCTGTGGCGCCAGCAAAGCCTGCACTTCCGAGCGCTGTCATGGCGCTGATTGTGGCGATGGCGGCGCCAATAGTGAGTTTTCTCAGCTGCGAGTTGAGTCGTACGGTCATGGGAAACTCTCCTTCTGGTGTGTGGTGGGAGATTGGCGGAGTGTCAATGTGAAACCGTGCATCGAGACCACATTCCCAAGGTCTCGATCGTTGCGACTGTTCTCCCTAAATCGATCAGAGGATTGAGTCGCACAATTTGGGATGATTTATCTGACACGCCTAGGGGGATGCAATCTGCCCATTATTGAACATTAAGTTCTTTTGATAGGGCAGTGACTGTAGGTTAACCTTGCCTAACTATGTGGGCAAGGATTCTGGAGAAATTAATTAACGCCCCCCCAACTGGGTGTAATTTTGGTTGGCTGGGAAATCTGATGTATATGCAATGGTGGAAGAGGATCTTGTTCTAGCCAGAAAAAAATTTGCCCCGCCTTGACTAGGGCGGGGCAAATTTTGGTGCACACTAATCCACGTGAAGCACTGACTTCTGTTCAGTAAGCGGCTTAGGCGAGTATTCGCCCCGCAACGCGCGTAGCTTGGCTGCATGCTCGTAGAGGCGAAGATCCTCCTCTGTTTTTGGTACAAACTGGCGAGCGGGCAGCGGCACACCATCGATATCCACGCCCACGTAGGACACGGTTGCGTGGATCGCGGTCTGTAGGGCGGAGCGACCACCACGAGGGGCGCCGGAGCGTACGTGAATCGACATTTGCATGCCGCGGGAATCAGTTCGCATCAGGCGGGCATCGACTTCAATGAGGTCACCGATCTGGATGGGGCGGTAGAAGCGGATGCCACCGGCGTAAACAGCAACGGTGTGCTCGCCGGACCATTCCATCGTGCAGGCAGCTCCTGCTTCGTCGATCCACTCCATGGCGGTGCCGCCATGCACTTTTCCGCCCCAATTGACGTCGGTAGGCTTAGCCAGGAAACGGGTGATCAGGCGAGGCGCGTCGGAAGGTCCGTCGTAGGTCTGCTTTTCCATCTCCTCCTCAATCGCTTTGCGCAACTCGATTCGAGAGAGGGCCGCCTCGTAGACGCGCTGTTCTTCCTCGGTTTGTGGTTCGTACTTTGGCACCTCGACAGCTTTGCCGGTCTCGGTGTCTTTGGCGACGAAGATGACGAGGCAATCACAAGCACGGGTGTAGATGCCTTCGCGTGGATCGGCGGAGTAGACCTCGTTGACAATGTGCATGGAGGATCGGCCGGTCATGGAGATGCGGGATCGAACTTCTACCATGTGGCCAGAGGGGATCGGGCGGAAGAAGTGAATGTGGCCCACGTAGGCAGTGACACAGTAGGTGCCGGCCCAGGAGGTGGCGCAGGCATAGGCAGCCTTGTCGATCCATTCCAGCACGCGACCACCATTGACTCCGTGGTTTCCGGCCATGAGGACGTCGGTTGGCGCTGCCATGAATCGAAGGGTGACGGCTGGATTTCTATTTGACAATGTTGTGGGCTTCCTGTGGGGACGTGGCGGTTGTGTACTGCGCAATTGAACATAAACATGTTAACTCTAGGTACCCTCGCTGGGATGAGTGGGTACAAGTTTAAGGGAAGAAATTGTTGAAGCGATCGGCCCCAGAGCCAGGGGGAACTAGGGAAGCGGTCCAGAGGGTGCGTGCCTGGATTGACGATCCAGACATGCAGCCGTTACCCAGTCGCGCAGAACTTGCGCTAGCTGTGCGCCTGACTGCACGCACCCTGGAGCATCTGGCCCCTGGGCATAGCGTCGAAGTCCGGGTGCCACCGTTCGTCGCTGTCCAATGCATAGCGGGCCCGCGGCACACAAGGGGCACTCCGCCCAACGTTGTTGAGATGCGGCCAGAGATTTGGCTGCGCCTGGCTGCTGGTGCAGTGACCTTTGAGCAGGCGCTTAGCGACGGCCATATCGAGGCCTCCGGTACCCGCGCGAATGAGATTTCGCACTGGCTACCCTTAGTTTGAGTAGCCTAAACTTCGTTGTGACCTGCGGAAATACCATCTATCCTTTGTGTAGTTGACAAATTCACAAAAGGGTAGGGATAGCGATGCTAGATCAGACGGTCGAGTATTTCGAACCACACGCGACAAACGTCAATTCCAAGTTGAATTGGCTGCGCGCCGGGGTGCTCGGCGCCAACGACGGCATCGTCTCTGTGGCCGGGTTGCTGATGGGTGTGGCTGCGGCCGGAGCGGGCTCTAAGGAGCTGATGACGGCTGGCATGGCGGCGGTTGTCTCCGGTGCTGTTTCGATGGCGTTGGGCGAATACGTCTCTGTTTCCGCGCAGCGAGACACCGAGCAGCAATTGGTGGCAAAGGAGCGCTGGGAGTTGAGTAGATTCCCGGCGCAAGAGCACGCAGAGTTGGTTGGGATTCTCGAGGAAAAGGGTATGTCCTACCAGACCGCTGAGGCGGCGGCCACTGAAATGGAAGAACACGATGCGCTGGCTGCTCATCTGGATATGGAACTTGGCATGGATGCCGAGGACTTTACTGATCCGTGGGTGGCCGCCGGTTCCAGTGCGATTAGCTTTGTGGTCGGCGCGTTGATCCCATTCCTGTGCGCGATGTTTGCTCCGGCTGGCGTGAAGGTGTGGGTGATTTTGGTTGGCACGCTTTTGGCGTTGTCCATCACCGGTGGTCTATCTGCGAAGGTCTCTGAATCCAGCAAGTCTCGTTCAATTACCAGGCTGCTCGTCGGCGGCGCATTGGCGCTGGTAATTACCTATGTGATCGGCTGGCTATTCGGCGTTTCGGTGGCCTAGCGGCGCTCAACGCGGAGCCTGTTTTCGGGGGTCGGCTGGGCGTTATGGTAGTTGAGGGCTAGACAGGCTACGATGAACACCGTGGTAGACAACGGTACTTTTATCCGTCCGGATCTTGATGACCACGGTGAGAACGCCCCTCGTGAAGAGTGTGGCGTATTCGGCGTGTGGGCTCCGGGCGAAGATGTCGCAAAACTCACCTATTACGGCCTATACGCTTTGCAACACCGCGGTCAGGAAGCGGCGGGCATTGCGGTAGGTGACGGCGACTCCATTGTCGTATTCAAAGATCTTGGTTTAGTTTCGCAGGTCTTTGACGAGCAGTCTCTCAGCGCCCTCAAGGGAAATCTGGCAGTGGGGCACACCCGCTACTCAACTGCCGGCGGTGTGTCCTGGGAGAATTCCCAGCCGATGTACCGCGTCACCCCGAACGACGTTGACGTAGCCCTGGGGCACAACGGCAACTTGGTGAACTACCTTGAGCTATTGGATGAGGCTGCCGAACTTGGCCTGGTTAAGAAGGCGACGCAGCCTTCTGATTCGGACATCATGACCGCCCTGCTGGCGCACAATGCGCGCGACGGCAAAACCATCTTTGAGTCAGCTAAAGAATTGCTTCCGCGTATCGAGGGTGCATTCTGCCTGACCTTCATGGATGGCAACAGCCTCTACGCAGCCCGGGATCCGCACGGCGTCCGCCCGCTGTCCATCGGGCGCCTCGACTCTGGCTGGGTCGTGGCTTCCGAAACCTGCGCACTCGACATTGTCGGAGCTTCCTTCGTGCGCGATGTTGAGCCAGGTGAGCTGCTGCGTATCGACGCCGCCGGCATCCATTCAGTCCGCTTCGCAGAACCCAAGCGCAAGCTGTGCGTTTTTGAACACGTCTATCTGGCCCGTCCAGACTCGGTGATTGCGGGACGCTCCGTCCATGCGAGTCGCGTTGAGATTGGCCGTCGATTAGCGGCGGAATGGCCGGCAGAGGCCGACATGGTCATGCCGACACCGGACTCCGGTACCCCGGCAGCTGTCGGATACGCGCAAGCTTCGGGGATCCCTTTTGGCCTCGGATTGGTGAAGAACGCCTACGTGGGCCGTACCTTCATCCAGCCAACCCAGACGATTCGTCAGTTGGGTATCCGGTTGAAGCTGAACCCGCTTAAAGCAGAAATTGCTGGTAAGAAGCTCGTTGTTGTGGATGATTCCATCGTGCGCGGCAATACCCAGCGCGCCCTGATCCGGATGCTTCGTGAAGCTGGCGCTGCCGAGGTGCATGTTCGCATTGCGTCGCCACCTGTGAAGTGGCCATGCTTCTACGGCATCGACTTCGCCTCGCCGGGCGAGCTCATTGCGAATAACGTAGATAGCAATGACGAGGCCGCCATGGTTGATTCCGTGCGCGTTGCCCTCGGAGCTGATTCGCTCGGCTACGTTTCCGTCGAAGGCATGGTGGGAGCGACCGAACAAGAGCGCAGCAATCTGTGCTGCGCTTGCTTCGATGGCAATTACCCGCTGGGCTTGCCGGAAGGCAACGCAAATGCGGAGCTCGTCAAGACCATGCAGGCTGACAACTAATACTCTTTACCCACCACATCCAGGAGAAGTGAACTTCCCAATGACCGAATCCAACGAACAAGTAACCTCGTACGCTGCGGCTGGCGTCGACATCGAAGCTGGCGACCGCGCAGTCGAGCTGTTCGCGCCATTGGCTAAGCGAGCCACCCGCCCTGAGGTTCGGGGAAGCCTAGGTGGGTTTGCCGGGTTGTTCGCGCTGGGCAAATACAAGGAGCCATTGCTCGCAGCAGGCTCCGACGGTGTGGGCACCAAGCTCGCAGTCGCTCAGGCCATGGACAAACACGACACCATCGGCATCGACCTGGTAGCAATGTGCGTGGATGACCTGGTGGTCTGTGGCGCCGAGCCACTATTCCTGCAGGACTACATTGCCATCGGCAAAGTTGTGCCAGAGCATGTTGCGCAAATCGTTTCCGGAATCGCAGAAGGCTGCGTGCAGGCAGGTTGTGCTCTCCTCGGCGGTGAAACTGCAGAGCATCCTGGCGTAATGGAACCTTCACATTACGATGTCTCCGCAACCGCAGTCGGCGTCGTCGAGGCGGAAGATGTACTCGGCCCAGACCGTGTCCGTGCCGGCGACGTTTTGATCGCAATGAAGTCCTCTGGCCTGCACTCTAATGGTTACTCCTTGGCTCGCCACGTGCTGCTAGAAAAGGCCGCCCTGCCTCTCGACGGGCACATGGAAGAACTCGGACGCACGCTCGGCGAAGAGCTGCTCGAGCCAACCAAGATCTACGCCTTGGACTGCCTAGCACTGGCTGCCGAATGCGAAGTGCACACTTTCTGCCACGTCACGGGTGGCGGACTCGAAGGAAATATGGTTCGCATCATTCCCGAAGGCATGGTTGCAGAAATGTCCCGCAGCACCTGGACCCCGGGCCCAATTTTCCGCACCATCGAAAAGCTCGGGCAGGTGCCTCGGGAAGAGATGGAAAAGACCTTCAACATGGGTGTCGGTATGGTCGCAGTAGTCGCAGCAGCCGATCGTGATCGCGCCTTGGCGATGCTCACAGCTCGCCACATCGATGCCTGGGAGCTAGGCACCGTGCGTGCGGCCGCCGAAGGTGAGACCAAGCGGGCGATCCTGAAGGATTCCCACCCAGACGCCTAAGCACTCTTTTTTGAGAACCCACCTTTTGCTTCCTGATCCAAGCTGCGAAGGGTGGGTTTGATGCTTTTCGGGGGTTTGGGCGCGCTATGTGGAATTTGTCATTCGGTGTGGAGGTTTTTCGCTGATTTGCGACCTTCCGGTGTGAGAAATTCGACGTCGGCGCACGAACCCTCGAAAGCCCTCCGATCGGCATTCCAAAGCACAACTGGGACGCGTGTGTAGGCAGAACAGGCGCAGTGAACACGAGAAAACGAGGTAAGAGAGTTTTTCTCTTACCTCGTTACACGCTTTGAGAGTTATTGAGCGCTTATTTGCGCCCAGATTCAGGAGTATCTTCCCATTCGTCTTCTACCCACTCGGAGTATGGATCCTCGTAGTCATCGGGCTGGCTGTAGGAGGTATCCTGGCTAGCCTTTCCCGACAACTCGCGTTGCAGCGAGTCCAAATCCATATCCGGCGTGTTGTACTTTAGCTGACGAGCAACCTTGGCTTGCTTAGCCTTGGCACGGCCGCGACCCATGGCCTGACCCCCTTGGAGTAAACGGGGCAGACGAAATTCGTCTCCCCAGGGCTTAATATCTATATGTGTGTATTCCTGTAAGACACAATAGCGGGTAGTGACGAAAAATGCTCAAACGGGGCTATGACCGGCCGGGATGTTGGGCATTTTCCTGGGTCCTGTTCTGGTCATGACTGCTTTTTTGTTAAAACAGGCCTCGAAAGCGTTGCTACCCCCACGGCGGGAGTAATTAGGACTGGCCTCGTAGTCGGTTGATGGCTGCGCGTCCGGGTCTTTCCGTGGTGTCATCGGTAGGCAGCGAAGCTGAATCGACGGCAGCGGAGACGTCACCAATCAGTAGCTCGCTGCTTAGGGCGGAGCGCTTAATTAATGCAAGGGCGATGGGCCCGAGGTCGCAGTCATCGATCACAGTTCCCAGTCTGCCTACCTTGCGGCCACCCGCAGTGATCTCAGCGCCAGTGGTTGGCAGGGTTGGGGCGGAGCCATCGAGATGGACGAGCACGAGTACCCGGGGGGAGCGCCCGAGGTTATGGACGCGGCTGACGGTTTCTTGTCCTCGGTAGCAGCCTTTGGCCAGGTGTACCGCTGCAGGATTGCTTTCTGAGCCGATGAAGTTGGGGACTTCGTGGGGGATTGACTTGTCGTCGAGGTCAGCGGCTAGCTCAGGTTCCAGCGCTTTCACGCGTTCCGCGGTGAAGGCCATCAGGCCGATAAGAGTGGCGCCTGCTGCCTCGAGTTGGGAAACAGTGGCGTCGATAAGCGTGTGGTCGACGGCGAGATCAACACGGCGTGGGCCCGCCCAATTCACCTCGCGGGAGAATGCGCAGTCGGGTAGCGGGATGGGGGCGCCGAGGAGCGTCAGCAGTGCGAGGTTCGTCTCGCTGATCGTCACCTCGGACCAAAACACCATTTTCTGCAGGTAGCTCATCAGTGAGGCTGCTTGCGCCCGAGGAACATCGAGGTAAAAGGTGTCCTCGGTACGCGTGATGTCCGCATGATGCAGAATGCGCCCCTGACCGTCCAAGTCGAGTGCCTGCGCGGAGAAGCCCGGCAGGACATCGTCGAGCTTCTGGGAGAGCAAGTTGTTGAGGAAAGTCGGAGCGTCTGGGCCGGCAACAGAAATGATGCTGCGCTGGGAACGATCTACCACGCCTGTTCCGGTTTCGATCACGCGCTGTTCCACCAGCGGGGCACCGTAGTGCCACGCGACCCCCTCGTGATCCACTGGCGATGGCTCCTGCAGCGCTGCGGCGTGCGGACGGGACAACAATTGCGAGTTTAGGTTAGCCACACAAACGATGTTAGCGCGAGTCAAAGCAGCGTAGCCTAGGAGGCATGAGCACACATGCTGTTGCCCCTCTGATCTACATTCTGGAGCCCTTCGGCGGGTCAACCCGCGAACACAGCTTGGCCCTGCCGATGATTTTTTGGGATGACGCTGCTGTCACTCGTGGCGATGGCGTTTTTGAGTCCATCCGCATTATCGATGGAAAAGCAAAGAACTTGCACAAGCATGCGGAGAGGTTCGCTAGGTCAGCGGCCATTTTGGGGCTCCCTGTGCCTGATAGCCAGCACTGGATCCATGCGACCGAGGAAGCTGCAGCACAGTGGGCAGAAAAGAACGGCCCTCTCGAGGGCGCCTGTACCTGGACCATGTCACGAGGGCGCGCGAGCCGGCCGGATCTTCCTACGACTTGGCTAGTGGTTAAACCGCTGTCAGATGAAATCTATCGACAGCGTAAGGAAGGGGTGAAAGTACTCACCGGGCCACGAGGCTACCAACTCACCGAATCCGCGCCATGGAGTGTCGCGGGAGCCAAAACCCTGGGGTACGTGGAGAACATGGCCGCGTTGCGGTACGCCCGCCAGCAGGGCTTTGATGACGTCATCTTTCGGGATGGGGACCGCGTCCTAGAAGGTGCCACCTCCACCATCATCAGCGTGCGAGGTACAAAACTGCGCACCCCGACCCCGGGTGGAGAGATCCTCGCGGGCACTACCCAGGCAGGGATCTTTGAGTACGCGGTCAAGAAAGGGTGGACTGCGAAGACCAAAGATCTAGAGGTTTCGGACTTGCTCAAGTCTGAGAGTGTGTGGCTGGTGTCGTCAACACGCGGTGCAGTCCTTGTGACGCAGTTAGACGAACACAAACTCAAGCCGGCGGGTGACCTCGAAGCTGCGCGCCGGATGCTGCAGCGCGCGCTCGAGAAGTGCTAGCTAGCCGATCACACGCTTGAGCTGTGCAGACATCCGAGGGCGCAGCTCCCCAGCGACCATGCGCTCGTCGACCCAGCCCAGCTCGTTGGTAGGCAGCAGCCCATAAAGACGCTTACCCGGACCAAGCGAAGACGGTCCCGACGCCGTCACCATGGTGGAGGCGCTCTCCAGCTGCCACGCGCGCTCGTTGAGTGGATTGCCATAGAAGATCTCTACTACGCCGGTGGAATGGCACACGATGTACTCAATCTCATCGTTGAGATCAATACGCAAGAAACCCGTCTCACGCATATCTGGTCCGGCGGCATTGCCGTCCTCGTCCAGCTTCCACTGCCGAGAATTGTAGGCAATGTAGTTCTCGCCGTCGTGTGCAAAAGTGATTTCTTGACCGAAGCTGTATTGCCCGTCCACGGCGGTGTCTGCTTGACCTTCGCCGCGCCAGACCCCGATCAGAGGTAGCAGCGCCAGCAGTCCATCGTGCAGGTTTGGGCCGTGGCGCAGATTTGCGGTGTCATCCGGAATTGGCAGCTCGCCAAGGCCGGGAATGTTGCGATCCGCAGTCTGCTTGGATTGCTCAGCCGCAAGGTTTACCGCGTCAGAACCGCTCAATTTGTTCTCTGGGGTTTCACTCATGACTAATAGCCTAGCGGTGCGGTGGGGTCCGTTGCTAAGGCAGATATGTAGCAGGCTTAGAGATTGGGGAGAGATTACTGGCGTCGATGGTGGTGTTGCGCTGTTCCGTCTCAAAGTAGATGGAACCGCCGCTGCAGTACACGCGGTTAGTCAACGAGGGCAGCGGTAGTGTGCGGCTGTCGATGGTCCAACTGAACGCATCCTGGGCATCCTTTTCCCGGCCGGGAGGGACGTTGAGGTAGCGGTCCGGTGACATCGCGATGGTGGTGTCAGAAATCCGCAGCTTTGCGACGACCGTGATCGGCTTCTCAAAGCCTGCCGGAGTGCCTGTGAGCTGCACCTCCGAGGAGGGGCCGCCAGAAGGCGAGATGTCATAGGGGTTGGAGATGTCGAGGTCTGTGATCCCTAATTGCTGGCCCATCGCTACTCCATCGAGGCGCAGGTTGCGGGCAACCAATTTTGCGGGCACCTCGCTGAGCTTGCCGCTAAAAATCTCTTTACGGTCCATTTCAAGATCCGTGACCTCGGTGCGTGCGTTCACCATTCCAAACCCAGGGACGTCGACGTCTAGCATTTCCGCAGTCAGGGTCGGAGTTGCCTCCCGCCAAATATTGGCAAAGTAGGGAAAGCCGCCCACATAGATGCGCGGGGCGACGCTGAGCCGCGAGTGGGCCTGTGCGTCTTTGGCAATGGTTCGCTCCGCGCGCATGGCGAGTGCGTTGTCTGCGACCCACAACAGTGCCAGCAGGACAGCAACGATGCCGAGGGCTGTGGCGAACCGGGAGGAAATCTTCACGTCTTTATTCTTACCGGATGCGTTACCCTCGGTGGGTATGACTGCTGAAACACCGGTATTAACTAGCCTTTCCGAACAACCCGAAATGGCGGAAGGGGTCACGGAGCTGATCGCCCGGGCGGAGGCGAACGATCAGGTGGCTCCGCTTTCCGAGCAGTTCTTGCTTGGACTTAGCGACGCAAGAATCGGCCAGCAACACCTAGTGCTCAGTGTCGAAGGGAAGCCCGTCGGTCTGCTGGCGGCTGAGGTGACTCCAGAAGGGGCGGTAGCTGAACTCGTGGTGGATCCGGGGTGGCGGCGCCAAGCCATCGCAACTGAATTGCTGCGCGCAGCGATGGGCCGATGGCGGCGGGTTGATCTTTGGGCACATGGAAACCTGCAGGCAGCAATAGATTTTGCGCAGAAGTTCTCCGCAGAAAAAACGCGAGAATTGTTGGTGATGCGGTTGGAGGAGCACGTTGCCTCTGCGCACATCCCTCCAGGTTTCGAGTTGCTGACGCTCAATGCTTCCCGGGAGCGTTTCGGGGCTTTCGCTGATTCGGAGCTGCTCCGCGTAAATAATGAAGCTTTCGCTTGGCATCCCGAGCAAGGTAATTGGGAGCCTTCGCGTTGGCAGCGGGCGCAAGAGGTGGAGTGGTTTGATCCCGATGGCGTGTTCTTGTTGTGGGGTCTACCGGGGGTACTCGGAAAGGGGCAAACGGGGGAGAACTCCCCACAGTTGGTGGGTTTTCATTGGACTAAGTGCGTTAAGTCACAACAGGTAAATGTGGGGGAAACTCCGGGTGAAGTTTATGTGGTTGGACTAGCTGATGCTGTACGCGGCAAGGGGCTGGGCAAAGCAATCATCCTGGCGGGCATTAATTTCTTGCAGGAAAACTGTTCTGAACAGGTAATTTTGTATGTCGAGGCGGACAATCTCGCAGCCGTGACTGCCTATGAAAAGCTTGGGTTTTTCCTGGCAGAAACCCACGCCGTGTACCGGTTTTGCGCACAGGGAAGGGGCTGAAACTAAGGGACTTAAGTGTGCAAAGTTCCCTGGGCGAAACTCAAATTCACCAAAAGTTAACCTTGCCGGTTCCTTTTAGAAACTTGAAACCCTTAGGTTGCTAAGCGAAGCAACGTCACGCAGGATTCCTGCATCGTGAGGCAGTCGGTCCGCGCCGACAGTCAGGGCGTTGTCCAAAAAATCCAAATTACTGCACCGGAGGAAATCCCGTGATTCGCAACTTCAAGCGCACCGTCGCTGTTCTAGGCGCCGTCGCCGCTGGTTCTATCGCCCTGACCGCTTGCTCTGAAAGCTCAGAAGGTACCGATGCTGGTACCAAAGTCGAGGGCCTGTCCGGCACCACCGGTCAGCTGGTAGCTGAGGGTGCTTCTTCTCAGCAGAAGGCTGTTGACCTTTTCGGTGTCAAGTACTCTGAAGCAGTTTCCGGCGCTACCTTCGCTTACACCCCATCCGGTTCCGGCTCCGGCCAGAAGCAGTTCATCGCTGGCCAGGTTGCGTTCGGTGGCTCCGACTCTGCACTGAAGGACGATCAGGTAGAGGCTGCTAAGCAGCGCTGTGGTGGCAATGACGCTTGGCACCTGCCAATGGTTGTCGGCCCAGTTGCAGTTGCCTACAACCTGCCAGGCGTTGACAAGGTAGTGCTCACCCCAGAGCTGACCGCCAAGATCTTCAAGGGCGAAATCACCAAGTGGAACGATCCTGCAATTGCTGAGGTTAATAAGGACGCGAAGCTCCCGGACACCTCCATCAAGGTTGTCTACCGTTCCGAGGAGTCCGGCACCACCGATAACTTCCAGAAGTTCCTGAAGGCCACCTCCAATGGCGTGTGGGAGACCACAGGCAAGTCCTTCCCAGCAGCTACCGGTGCAGGTGCTAACGGCTCCACGGGTGTTGTTGGTGAAGTAAAGGCCACCGAAGGTGCCATTACTTACGTAGAGTCCGGCTTTGCTAAGGACGCTGAGCTTGGTATCGCCGACCTAGACTTCGGCAATGGCCCAGTTGAGCTCAACTCTGAGACCGTCAATAAGGCGCTGGCAAAGGTGGAGTACAAGGGCGAGGGCCACAACATGGTTGTGGATTCCACCAAGCTCTTCGAAATGAAGGAAGCTGGTGCGTACCCACTCGTACTCACCACTTACGAAATCGTTTGCTCCGCTGGCTACGACGCTGAGACCTCCGGCCGAGTTAAGGACTTCCTGAAGGTTGCCCTGGCTAACCAGAGCTCCGACCTCGAGGCTCTGGGGTATATCCCAGTCTCCGGTGAGTTCAAGGACAAGCTGACCGCAGCTGTCGACGCAATCAAGTAACTAACTTGCACTGGGGAGTGATCGACCTCAACTGAGACCACTTCCCGAATGTCCCAACAATTGCTGGGGCACCACTGCCCCCGTTGAGCATCAATCCAACGGGGGCACTTTGGTGGGTATCAGTAGCACAGCCAAAAGAAACTCGGATCTGAAGAAAATAGGTCCGATCGCCACTCTCAGGTTGTTGATCCTCACCGGTAACACCCACATCACTAGAGCTCTAAGGAAATTCTCCCGCATGGCTGAACAACTTGCTGGCCAGAGCGTAGACCTCATCAGAGAGGACCGCGGTGACGATGTCATCGCAACCACTACTGGTGCAGGCCACGCTAAGCCTCCTGCTCCCGTAGCAACCAACTCTGGTTCGGTGAAGCGACCTGGGGATCGAATCTTTGAATTCCTCTCCACCGCTTCCGCATTTACCATTTCGATCATTATCGGCGCCGTCGGTGTGTTCCTCTTGTGGCGCGCTGTCCCGTCAATGGCCAATAACGCTAACGGTATCGGTGGCTTCTTCACCTACTCCGGCGACTGGAACACTGCGGACACCTCCGCGATGTACTTCGGTATCCCAAACCTGCTAGCGGTGACATTCACGGTCTCGATCGTGGCGCTCATTATCGCGATGCCGGTTGCGCTTGGAATTGCCATCTTCCTCTCCAACTACGCACCGAAGCGCCTAGTGAAGCCGCTCGGATTCTTGGTTGATCTCCTTGCCGCAGTTCCCTCGATCGTTTACGGCCTCTGGGGCGCCAAGATTCTCGGCCCGGCGCTCTCGGGATTCTTCGAGTGGATCAATAGCTGGGGTAACGGTTTCTTCCTGTTTGCTCATTACGCCAATTCTCCTTCTTTCGCTACCTCGCGAAACATGCTCACTGGTGGCATAGTGCTCGCAGTCATGATCCTGCCGATCATCGCTGCGACGGCCCGCGAAGTATTCGTGCAGACCCCGAAGGGGCACATCGAATCCGCTCTCGCTTTGGGTGCCACCCGTTGGGAAGTCGTCAAGCTCACGGTGTTGCCATTCGGCCTGTCAGGTTACATCTCCGGCAGTATGCTCGGCCTTGGCCGCGCGCTCGGTGAGACGATGGCGCTGTACCTCGTTGTTTCCCCGTCCTCCGCGTTCCGTGCTTCGCTTTTCGACGGCGGCACGACCTTCGCAACCGTCATTGCTAACGCTGCACCTGAGTTCAACAACGACATGAAAGCCGGCGCATACATCGCCGCAGGCTTGGTCCTGTTCTTCCTGACGTTCCTTGTGAACGCTGCAGCCCGTGCCGTTGTTAAGAAGAAGAGTTAGGTAACTGAATATGTCACACGCTGTAGACACTCAGACTGCAGACGCACCTTTGGGCCAGAAGTCTGCGTTCACGCACATCTCCTCGAGGCGCAAAACGACCAATGCGATCGCAGCAGGCATTATCTACTTTGCCATGTTCCTGGCATTCATCCCGTTGGTATGGGTGCTGTATGAAGTGATCTCCAAGGGCTTTGGCCCCGTTCTCAATGCTGACTGGTGGGCGAAGTCTCAAAAGGGTGTCCTTTACACCCTCCCTGGCGGTGGTGCTGCTCACGCGATTATCGGCACCTTCGTTCAGGCAGGTATCACCTCAATCGTCTCCATTCCGATTGGAATTTTTACCGCTATCTACTTGGTGGAATACTCCAATGGCAACCGACTGGGCCGGATCACCACTTTTATGGTTGATATTCTGTCCGGTGTTCCATCCATCGTTTCCGCATTGTTTATTTACTCGGTGTGGATCGTCCTCTTCGGTTTCGAACGCTCCGGTATCGCAGTTGCGCTGGCTTTGGTGCTGTTGATGGTTCCCGTGATTGTCCGCAATACGGAAGAAATGCTTCGGGTGGTGCCACAGGATTTACGCGAGGCTTCCTATGCCCTCGGCGTACCAAAGTGGAAGACCATTGCCAAGATCGTATTGCCGACCGCACTTTCCGGCATTGTCACTGGTGTCATGCTCGCCATCGCCCGTGTGATGGGTGAGTCCGCTCCAGTGCTCATTCTGGTGGGGTCCACTCAGGCCATCAACTGGAACCCAATGAAGGCTCCGCAGTCCTCACTCCCGCTGATGATGCTGGACATGTACAAGGCCGGTTCCACTCAGCCAGTCATGGACAAAATGTGGGGAGCCGCCTTCACCCTGGTCGTCATCATCGCCGTGCTCAACATCGGTGCACGCATCATTTCCGCGAAGTTCTCGGTTAAGCAGTAACTTCTTCCCCTCGCTTTCGAAAACATTCAAAACTTTCAAGGAGACACCGATGGCTAAGAGCCTCGATCTGAAGAACGTCAACATTTACTACGGCGATTTCCACGCAGTTCAGGATGTAGACCTGCACGTGCCACCAAAGTCCGTTACTGCATTCATCGGGCCTTCCGGCTGTGGCAAATCTACCGTGCTGCGTACTCTCAACCGGATGCACGAGGTCACCCCGGGCGCTCACGTTACTGGCGAAATCCTGCTCGATGGCGAGAACATCTATGGCCCAAAGGTGGACCCAGTATCCGTGCGCAACACCATCGGCATGGTGTTCCAGAAGCCGAATCCATTCCCAACGATGTCCATCGAAGAGAACGTTGTTGCCGGTTTGAAGCTATCTGGCGAAAAGAACAAAGCCAAGCTGAAGGAAGTAGCTGAGCGTTCCCTCCGCGGAGCCAACCTATGGGAAGAAGTGAAGGATCGCCTGGATAAGCCAGGTGGCGGCCTTTCTGGCGGCCAGCAGCAGCGCTTGTGCATCGCTCGCGCGATTGCTGTTGAGCCTGAGGTGCTGCTCATGGACGAGCCATGCTCCGCGCTGGACCCGATTTCCACTCTCGCGGTTGAGGACCTGATCCATGAGCTGAAGGAAGACTTCACCATTGTGATCGTTACTCACAACATGCAGCAGGCTGCTCGCGTATCGGACCAGACGGCCTTCTACTCGCTCGAAGCTACTGGTAAGCCTGGCCGGCTCGTGGAGGTTGGCCCGACCAAGAAGATCTTCGAGAATCCAGATCAGAAGGAAACCGAAGACTACATCTCGGGTCGATTCGGATAGTTCTTCGCCACCGCACCCAAGTTTTCCCTGGGTGCCTCATAGCCTTGGGAGGGCCCCGGCCTTCTCTCCATAATCTTGTTCGGTGTTGTATCGGCAGTGTGGCGCTGCCTGAAGACGCAGCACCGGGCAACGTGCAGGATCCTTAGAGCACGAAATACAGATAGGGTGACTTCCGATTTTTGTGGAGTCACCCTATCTATTCGTGTGGCCGCGGTTTAGCGGGGAGAATCGGAGTTGAAGCGAGCCTCCAGCTCGGTGAAGCGCTTCGCCCAATCTGATTCTTCCTTCTCTTGGCTCCGGCGCTCCTGATATTCGGTCGGCGTCAGCCCGGTAGTCAGATAGACGATGCGCTCCGAAACGTTCACGGAGTGGTCCGCATAGCGTTCTAAGAAGCGTCCCAATAGCGCGACATCCACCGCTTCGACGGTGGAGTAAGGCCACTCACGTCGAGTCAACATGATCATCAAGTGGCCGTGAATGTCATCCACCAAGTCATCATCAGTGACGAGCACCATCGCGATGTCCGCATCTGGGTTCTCCAACAGGTAATGAACCTTCTCGCCCATCTCGGAGATTAAGCGGGCCATTTCCGCGAAATACGGCAGCAGTGGCTGTGGCACGGCGCTCGCTGGGTGGCGACGCCGGGCAGATTTAGCCACGTGTTGCGCCAAGGCCCCCATCCGGGCGAGATCATCGACGATGTAGATCGAAGAGATGACCTGACGTAGATCGCGCGCTAGCGGCCCCTCCGTGGCGAGTAGCTCCACCGCGCGCTGCTCGCAGCGCTGCTGAATCTCCTCTAGCTCTTCGGTCATTGAGAGGGCATCTTCTGCAGCTTGCAAGTCAGTTTCCAGCAAAGCTTGCAGGCTTTTGTCCATGACCGTCTGGACAGTGCCACATAACACGATCAGGTCATGGGCGAAGGCGTCCAAATGTTGTCTATAAGCGGTCCGCATGAATATAAACTATAGGTGTTCCTGCGGTTCTTGTCGCGTCCTCAATCAAATTGTTGCACTTCGGGGCATGATTTTAACCGCCGGAGTGCATGATGTCTGCTCCCAGTGGAACAGTTTCATCCTCTGGATCATCGAGCCAGCCTTCTGGGAGGACAACTTTTCCGGGAGATCCTTGGCGTCCCCGTGGCCCCTCAGCGTCGTCGGCAAGCGCCGCCGAATCCGCCAGCGGTGCCAACAGTGCCTGCAACTCGGCGAGGCTCGAAATCCGTGCGAGGTCGGCTCGCAGTTCGCCGCCGACGGGGAAACCTCGCATGTACCAACCCATATGCTTACGGAGCTCGCGAAGTCCGTGTTCTTCGCCGTTGTGTTCAGCTAACAGTTCCGCGTGACGATAAATGATGGCGGTGACCTCGCCCAGTGTTGGCGGAGCAGGCTTATCGACGCCCTGGAGCTCTGCAGACAACTCGGCGAAGAGCCACGGTCGGCCCAGGCAGCCGCGGCCGATCACCACGCCATCACAGCCGGTTTCCCGCATCATGCGGCTGGCATCGGAAGCTGCGAAGATGTCGCCGTTGCCGAGGACCGGTACTCCGGTGTGAGCTAGGTGCTCTTTCAAGCGGCGAATCTCTTCGTAGTTCGCGCTACCGGAATACCGCTGCGCGGCAGTTCGCCCGTGTAGCGCGACTGCAGCTGCGCCTTCTTCGACGGCAATCCTGCCGGCGTCGAGATGCGTGTGGTGCTCTTCATCAATGCCAATGCGCATTTTCACCGTGACCGGGACGTCTGAGTCTGCGGTGGCTTTAACAGCGGCGGCCACGATATTGCCAAAGAGGCGTCGCTTATAAGGCAAGGCGGAGCCGCCACCGCGCCTAGTGACCTTAGGGACTGGGCAGCCAAAGTTCATGTCGATGTGGTCCGCTAGGTTTTCATCGACAATCATCTTCGCTGCTCGATAGGTGTACTCGGGATCCGTCGTGTACAGCTGCAGCGAGCGAGGCTGTTCGCTTGGGGCAAAGGTTGTCATATGCAACGTCTTCTCGTTGCGCTCTACCAGGGCGCGTGCCGTCACCATCTCGCAGACGTAGAGGCCGGAGACGGAGCCCATCTTTTCCAGTTCTTGTTCTCGGCACAGCACCCGGAACGGCATGTTAGTAACGCCAGCCATGGGGGCTAGTACCACGGGAGAATTCAGACGCAGGGAACCTATTTGCAATGACACGTGCTTTATTGTCCTGCTTTTTCCGGGAGACTACAAATGAACTTCGCATCACCCTAGAGCGGGTGGAAAACGGGCGAGCGGGAAAGCAAAGTTTTGTGAACGCCGGGTGTGAAGTGGGGGAGTCAACTAGTGTGGAGTGCAAAGCTATCGTGTACATTGTGTATCCACAGTCACAGTGACTTGGGACTTATGTCACTAATTAATTACTGGGTTCTGCTCAGTCTCCTAGGAGGAATGAATGTCTGATCGTATTGCGAATGCCCAGCTTCGCGGCAAGGTAATGACGGCTGAAGAGGCCGCACAGTTTGTGAACCACGGTGATAAGGTCGGCGTTTCCGGCTTCACTGGTGCTGGTTATCCCAAGGCTCTGCCTACCGCGATCGCCGAGCGAGCAAAGGCTGCTCACGCCAAGGGCGACGAGTACATGATCGACCTGTTCACCGGCGCGTCCACCGCACCTGACTGTGACGGTGTGCTCGCCGAGGCGGATGCCGTCCGCTTCCGCTCCCCGTACCAGTCCGACCCAATCATGCGTAAGAAGATCAACGAGGGCATCACCCTCTACGCCGATTACCACCTTTCCGAATCTGGCCTGTACGTCGAGCAGGGCTTCTTCGGTCAGATGAACGTAGCCATCGTCGAGGCCGTCCGCATTACCGAAGAGGGCCACTTGGTGCCGTCATCCTCCGTCGGCAACAACGTAGAGTACCTAGACAACGCCGAGAAGATCATCATCGAGGTCAACTCCTGGCAGTCCGAAAACCTTGAGGGCATGGCCGACGTCTACCGCATCAACCGCCTGCCGAATCGCCAGCCGATCCCGATTACTGAGCCGGGCCAGCGCATCGGTAACACCTACATCGACATTGACATGTCCAAGGTCGTAGCAGTTGTAGAAACCAACGCGCCAGACCGCAACGCCCCGTTCGCTCCGATCGACGAGGCTTCCAAGCAGATCGCCGGCCACTTCCTCGACTTCCTCGAGGGCGAAGTAGCCGCCGGCCGTCTGACTTATGACGGCTACATCATGCAGTCCGGCGTGGGCAACGTCCCGAACGCCGTGATGGCCGGCCTGCTGGAATCCAAGTTCGAGAACATCAAGGCCTACACCGAGGTCATCCAGGATGGCATGGTCGACCTCATCGACGCCGGCAAGATGACTGTTGCTTCCGCCACCTCCTTCTCTCTGTCCCCTGAGTACGCAGAGAACATGAACCGCGATGCTGCCAAGTACCGCGAGACCATCATCCTGCGTCCACAGCAGATCTCCAACCACCCAGAGGTTGTCCGCCGACTCGGCCTGATTGCCACCAATGGCCTGATCGAGGCAGACATTTACGGCAACGTGAACTCCACCAACGTCTCCGGCTCCCGGATGATGAATGGTGTTGGCGGTTCCGCAGACTTCACCCGTAATGGTTTCGTCTCCTCCTTCATCACCCCGTCCGTGGCCAAGGGCGGCGCTATCTCTGCGTTCGTTCCGTTCTGCTCCCACATTGACCACACCGAGCAGGACGTCAAGGTCCTGATCTCCGAGTACGGCTACGCCGACCTGCGCGGCCTGGCTCCGCGTCAGCGTGTTCAGAAGATCATTGCCCTGGCGCACCCGGATTACCGTCCGCTGCTCGAGGAGTACTACGACCGCGCCCTGAAGATCGCCCAGGAGAAGGGCATCATGCAGACGCCGCATGACCTGGCCACCGCGTTCTCCTTCCACCAGCGTTTCCTTGAAACCGGAACGATGCAGAAATAGCACGGTTTTAGTCTGAAATGCCCGGCCTCCAGTTCGAGTGGTGGCCGGGCTTTCTGCTGCCGAAGCTTGCGCTCGGGCCCCTGGTCAATGCGCATGCGTTACGACGACCACAGTCCGCTCCCGCAGTGCGCCAGGCAATGGCTCTTCCAGCAGCATCTTTAATAGTCGCGATGCATCTTCGCTGGCAATGTGCTCGGTTGGTTCATCGAGCAACAGGACAGGGGCAGTGGAACACAGTGCGCGGGCGAGTAACAGCCGGCGACGTTGTCCACTAGAGAGAGAGTCAGCTCCGGCAGCCAACACGTCGCCGAGACTGAAATCAGTTAACCCCACCGCGGACAGTGCCTCCGCCATGATGGCATCGGTAGCGGATGGGGCAGCGACGAGCAGGTTGTCACGGATGGTGGTGGCGAAGATCCACTCATCTTCAGGATGGGCATGGATGTGTGTACGCAACCAATCCTGATTGATCTCACTCATAGGGACGCCAGCTATCTCAAGTCGGCCACCAGCGGCGGGAATGAGACCTGCTAGCGTCAGCAGAAAGGTGGTCTTTCCAATGCCGCTAGGGCCTGTGATGCGATGGCGAGAACCGAAAGGCGCCACTAATGTCCACGTTCCGGTGCCATGCGCCAAGGCAAGATCAGTGGCATCAATATCGTAGCTAGTGGGCTGTTTTGAGCGAGTTTGAGCAGGACTACCAATGAGCTTGCGAAGCCGGGCTGCTGCGTCCTTGGCATCTACCGCATGGGTTGCCGCGGACCCCAGGGGCCCATGCGATTCGAAGGCAGCTAACGGGAGTAGGACCAGCATGCCGAGCCACGTCGCAGAGCCCTGGTAGCTAGCTAGTCCCACCGCCACGATTAACACCGTGGACAGGCCCATACCCAGCTCGGTGAGCCCGGCTGCGATGGCTAGCGGCCTTTCTGCCGCCACAATCTCAGCACTATTGCGTCTAGAGGCCGCAACGGTGCGGTCGATTTGATGCCTGGATAGACCTGCGACGGCAAACTCAACGCGATGCAAGAGCTGGTCATCGAGCGCGATTCCCAACTCGTCGGTGCTCAGGGCTGCCTGGCAGCGCCGGTAAGACATCGCCGCTAAATAAGGGACAAGTCCACCGGTGATAGTAAAGCCCACGAGCAGAATCACACCCGTCCAAAAGTGCAAGGCAATTGCCGCGCCAACTGAAATCAGCGAAACCACGAGCGCGATGCCCGCCGGAATGAGTGAACGAACAATAAAGTCGGCGACGCGATCAGCATCGCTTCCTAATCGAGCTAGGCCGGCGCCCCGGGATAAGCTGTGCGCAGCGCCGGTGTTATCGCTAGCGATGGCGTCGAAAAGCGCCGCGCGCAGGCGTGTGGTTGCATCCAGGGCGACCCGATGCCCCACGAGTCGGTCAAGGTAGCGAAACACTGCGCGGGAAATGCCGAGTCCGCGCACAGCGGTGATAGCGATGCCGAGATCCAAGATCGGAGGCATTTGCCAAGCGCGGGTTATCAGCCAGCCGGATAGAACCGTCAATGTCAGAGCGGCGAGGAGCGTTAAAGCTCCCACGAAGATGGCTAATACCAGGCTGCGAGCGCGAACCTGGGCCAGCCGGAGCATAAGGACGAGATCACTCACAGGTCGATCACCTGATCCGCGAGCTTGGCGAGTCGGTCATCGTGACTGCAGATCACCAGCGTTTTGCCCGCCTGCGCCTGACGCCGCAACTCGGCCCCCAGTAGCTCAACGTATTCCGGGCTGAGGTGTGCACTCGGCTCGTCGAAAAGCAGGGTGCTCTTCTCGGAGTCCGAAACCGAGCGGGCAAGCGCTAGACGCTGGCCTTGACCTGCGGAAATGCCAGCACCGTTGGGGAGAACTCGTTGCGCCAGCGGTACTTCGAATCCGAACGCGACCTGCGCCCGCGTATCTGGGGGCGAGCCGAACAACTCCAGGTTATCCGCCACAGTGCCGCCGATGAAGGCAGGATGTGCGGGCAGGAAAGCGATGTCTTGCAGATCGGGAGCGGAGATCTCCCCGCTTAGCGAGCGATCCGGTAGCATACCGAGGATTGCCAGGAGTGCCGTTGACTTGCCGCTACCGTTGGCACCGCGCAGCACAGTGATCTCGCCGGGCTGAGCGTTGAAAGTCAGATGTTGGGGCCGCACGCCATCGCGTCCAGAGACACTCAAGTCATGCACGGACACACCTGCGTCTTGCACGGTGCGATAGTGGGCAGTGAGCTCTTCATCGGAATCCAACAGATCGAAGACCTGTTCAGCAGCCGACATGCCATCGGATGCGGCGTGGAAGCTTGCACCGACTTGGCGAAGCGGCCCGTAGACCTCAGGGGCGATGATGAGTGCCACTAGGCCAGCAAGCAGCGTCATATCTCCGGCCACAAGCCGCAGCCCGATCCCTACCGCCACCAGCGCAACAGAGAGCGTAGCTAAGAACTCCAAGGCGAAGGCAGACAGGAAAGCGAGCTTAAGTACTGACATCGTGGCATCGGCATGGCTGCGACCGGTACGAATCAGCTGTTCATGTGGCGCCTTCGTGGCGCCAAGCGCCCGGAGAGTTGGTGCCCCCTGAAGCAAATCCGCAAGCTGCCCGGAGAGTGCGCTTGCCACGCGAAGCCGTCGCTGCGTGTGTGAGCGGGTGAGTGTGCCGATTAGAACCATGAAAAGTGGAATAAGTGGGATCGTGGCGGCCGCCAGAATTCCCGAGGGCAGGTCGAAGTACAACATCACCGCGAGGGCTAGGGGCGTCGAAATACAGCTCGCGACGAGCGCAGGTACATAATCCGAGAGATACGGTCGCACGCCACTTAGCCCCTCGGTGAGCGTGGTGCGCCACTGCGCTGCGTCTGCCTCCACTTCCCGTGGGTCGCGCCGGGACAAGGTTGTTAAAGCGGCCTCGCGTAACTGGTCAACCGCTGTGCCAATGCTATGCGACGCCCATCGCTTCGCAGCATATGCTGTGACAGCCTGTGCGATCACCACGGCTAGCAACACCCACAGCAACCCCCACTTGGCGGTGTGATCTTCGATGAGAGTGGCAGCGAGGACACCGATGAGCACTGCGCGAGCCACGATAAGCATGGTTTGCGTGGCCTGAGCGATGCCACTAATCAGTAAGTGCCTCCTAGCTGCTGGTGCTGCTGCTAGGAGGCGCTTATTTAGGGGTGAAGTCATCTAGACGCTTACCCGCTTGCGGAAGACCCAGTAGGTCCAGCCCTGGTAGAGCAGAACTAGTGGGGTGAGTATGAATGCTGCCCAAGACATGACCCGCAACGTGTAGTGGCTGCTGGAGGAGTTATAGATATCGAGGGTGACTCCGTCAGCTAGCGTCGTCGGCATGAGGTTTGGGAAGAGCGACCCGAAAAGCTGGGCGGAACACAAGATAATCACGCTGGCCCAGCACGCGAAAGCCCAGCCATCACGGGATTTGAACAGTGTCAGCGTCGCGGCTAACGCGCACAAAACCAACAGGCCGAGGGGAAGCCACGTCAGCGTGCGTCCATAAGCAAGTTGGGTCCAGATCAGGAATGCTGCTGCCACTAGGATCGTGGGGACAATCAGCTTCTTGGCAAAACCATGAGCCACGCCTCTTAATGGTTCCTCGGCTTTGAGCCCTAAAAAGAGCAGGCCATGAATAAGGAAGACGAGCACAAAGGTTACGCCGCCGAGCAGTCCGAATGGGTTGAGCAGTGCAATGAAACCATCGAAGCCGGATTCGATTTGGCGATTGGCGTCTATGGCTACGCCGCGGACAATATTGCCAAAGGCTACGCCCCACAGGATTGCCGCTAGCCAACTACCGATGATGATTCCGATATCGCAGCGATCGCGCCATGTTTGGGTTTCTACTTTGCTGCGCCACTCTAAGCCAACCCCACGCAGGATCAGCCCAAGGAGGATCAAGAAAAGTGGCAGGTAAAAGCCGGAGAACATGGTGGCATACCACTCCGGGAAGGCGGCGAACAGCGCGCCACCTGCTGTGATGAGCCAAACTTCATTTCCATCCCAGACCGGGCCGATCGTTTTGATCGCTGCGGTTCGTTGTTCCTTCTTCAACCACGGCAGAATCATTCCGACACCGAAATCGAAGCCTTCCAGAACAAAGTAGCCGGAGAAAAGTACCGCTACTAACAGGAACCAGATTGTTTGAAGATCCATTAGCTATTCCCACCTTTAGCTGTAGTAGCGGATTCGGCCGTCTGGGAGGTTCCAAAATGCAACGGCTCAATCGGCGCATCCGGTGGATAGTAACCGTCAGCAGCGTGTGCGCTAGCACCAAGAGGGAGTGGTCCTTCGACCACCTTTTTGCGGATCAGCCAGAACCACACAACGGCTAACGCGCCGTACACGAGTGTAAAACCAATGAGGGATACCCACACCACCCACGGTTGGTGGTTGGATACACCGAAGTCCACAATGAGGCGAATTTGATCTTCCCCGTTTGGGCTACCTGGGCCGAATGAGGGATTCGGGTGCACAATCCACGGTTGACGACCCATCTCGGTGAACACCCACCCGGCAGAGTTCGCCAGGAAGGGGAAGGGAATCATCCAGAGGGCTAGGGTGCCAAACCACTTCTGATCAGGCAAGCGTCCCTTACGGGAGAACCAAAAACCAAGGACACACAGTACCAACGAGCCGACCATGAGCCCGATCATCATACGGAAAGACCAGTACGTGATGAAGAGGTTCGGGGTGTAATTACCAGGACCGTATAGGGTCTCGTATTTTTCCTGTAGTTGGTTCACACCCTGCAGGGTGACGCCGGAAAACTTGGTTTCCGATAGGAAGCTCAAAACCCAGGGGACCTCGATCCAGTGCCGAACCGACTCACAGTTGTTGTGCGTGCCCACAGTAAGTACAGAGAAGTATGGATCCAGCTGGGTCTCACATAGCGATTCGGCAGAAGCCATCTTCATCGGTTGCTGGACGAACATCAACTTGGCCTGGATATCTCCGGTGGCAGCCAGCAGCACGCTAGATATCGCGGTGGTCCAGAGACCCAGGCGCATCACTGGTCGCCATAGGGTTTCCGCCCGCTGATTTTCGGTGGCGTTGGCCCGTGCGCGGCGGTCCCGCACGATCCACCAAGCGCAAATTCCCGCTACAAAAGTGCCCGAAGTGAGCAGCGAACCAGCTGCGGTGTGAGGCCAGGCCGCAAGGGCGGTGGGGTTACTCAGCAGCGCTCCGATGTCGGTGAGTTCGGCGCGACCCGTTTCCGGGTTGAATACTGCACCGACAGGATGCTGCATAAAGGAGTTCGCCACAATGATGAAGTAAGCGGAAAGATTCACTGCGATAGCGACTAGCCAAATGGAGGCGAGATGCGCCCATTTGGGTAGTCTGCCCCAACCAAAAATCCACAGCCCTAGAAATGTGGATTCAATAAAGAACGCCGCGAGGCCTTCAAGTGCTAGGGGAGCGCCAAAGACATCTCCGACGAATCGGGAGTATTCGCTCCAGTTCATACCAAACTGGAACTCTTGCACGATGCCTGTGACCACACCCATGGCGAAATTCACTAGGAATAGTGTGCCGAAAAATCGGGTCGCCCGATACCAGTGATCTTTGCCGGTCACATGCCATGCGGTTTGCATTGCGGCAACAAGGGGAGCGAGACCAATGGTCAAAGGGACAAAAATAAAATGATAGACGGTCGTAATGCCGAATTGCCAGCGTGAGACATCAACGATGTCCATACGCGACACCTCCAAGTCGGAAAAGTAGTCCTATTTACATAGTCTCCTCTTGATTAGTCGGGGGGAAAGCCTTCGAGGTTCCCATCACACCATTTCTGACCCAATTCGGGGCTATGTGCACTGTTGGGGGTACAGATCTCTTCTCTTTGGTGGGGGTTGCCTTCCCAAACTCCCGCTTATGGTGCCCCAGTTTTGAATCAGCTTTTGGCAACGTCTAAAGTGTGTTCTAGCGATCATCGCTGATCGTTGGTCGGGCCTTTAGCTCAGTTGGTAGAGCTACGGACTTTTAATCCGCAGGTCGCGGGTTCGAGCCCCGCAGGGCCCACTTTTGAGAGCCGCCGTGTAGCTTTTGCTGTCACGGCGGTTCTTTTATTTGTGCTGATGGTGCCTGGGGCCTTGGGAATCACATTGACTTTGCCGTCGGCAAGCGGATCTGTGTGCGGGCCTTTAAGCTCGGAGCAAACCATCGATCGTGAGGATGACCATGACAATCAAAAACGTCCCTTACTACGCTTTCGCTGGCAATGCCCGCGAGGCCATGGAGTTCTATCAGTCCATCTTTGGCGGTGGTCTGAACGTAATGACTTTCGGCCAGATGGGCGATCCAAGCCTGCCGGAAGACATGGCGGAGCTGCTCGCGCACGGCCACCTTGCTGGCGGCGCCATCGAACTCGCTTGTTCTGACTATGTCGAGGGCTTCATGGGTCAGGAACCTTACGAGATTGGCAACCACCTCTCTCTGTCCCTCTGGGGTGATGACGTTGTAGAGGGGCGCTCCTACTTTGAGAAGCTGTCCGAAGGTGGCCAGGTGAACATGCCTTTTGAGAAGCAGATGTGGGGCGCCACTTACGGTCACGTCACCGACAAATTCGGCATGGCCTGGTCCATTAACGTGTCTGAACAGGTCTAAAGCGGGCCCTGCTTATCGACGGCCTTAGGTTGCTCGCGAGGGCGAGCGCCGCGGTCGCCGGTGGGGGCCTTTTGAAAATCCTCCTGTGGGGCAAGCGCTCCAACGTGAGCCAGTTCTCTTTTTCGCGCTATTGATACTGGTCAGGGGCGGATTTTGTGATGTAGGAAAATTCCCGTATATTAAACGTCTGTAGCAAGGGGAATCCCTTGTCTGGCTCGCTCCCATCGTCTAGGGGCCTAGGACACCGCCCTTTCACGGCGGCGACACGGGTTCGAATCCCGTTGGGAGTACAAGGTCCACTTTTAAGTGGGCCTTTAAAAATGGATATGGCCCTGTGGCGCAGTTGGTTAGCGCGCCGCCCTGTCACGGCGGAGGTCGCGGGTTCAAGTCCCGTCAGGGTCGCCATATCGTTTTCGTAGCGCGGGTCTCGAGGAATCACCTTGGGGTCCGCGCTGCTTTTGTTTTCTTAGCGATTCGGTGATCATGATCATGATCATGATCATGTGAGTGGTGATGTCAAGAGTGGCCGAATTCTTGCGCGCTTACTCTTATAATCATGATCGTGAAATCATGATCTCCGCGCCCCTATTTACCTGCTGATTTGTCTATTTTCTCGTATTCTGTGTAAAGTCTTACCTCGTGCAAGGGACGTAAGTTCCGGGTACGGCATAAGGCCCTGTGGCGCAGTTGGTTAGCGCGCCGCCCTGTCACGGCGGAGGTCGCGGGTTCAAGTCCCGTCAGGGTCGCTGGAGTATCCTAGCGATGTTCCTTGGCCAGATAGCTCAGTCGGTAGAGCACACGCCTGAAAAGTGTGGGGTCGCCAGTTCGATCCTGGCTCTGGCCACAACGAAGCCCTCGTGAAAACGAGGGCTTTTTTGTACGCAAAGACACAAAGTTGTGGCATGCTGGAGCGCACCTGACGTTGGTTAAGCACTCTAGGAGGTCCACCAATGGCCGATGTACGCCACAACGACATCAAATCCCGCTACGAGATTCTCGTTGACGGAGAAGTAGCGGGATTTGCGGAATATCAGAACTCTGGGACAACTAGGGACTTCCACCACACCGTGGTGGACGCTGCGTACCAGGGGCAGGGCTTGTCCAAGCAACTGATCCAGGAGGCTCTAAATGACACTCGGCACGGGGGATTCCTAGTAGTGCCCAGCTGCAGTGCAGTGTCTGGGTTTATCGCGAAAAACCCAGACTATGAGGACCTGCTGGCATAGAAAAAGTTGTTGGCCCGGACTCCGCTTTGAAAGGTGGTGTCCGGGCCGGGGATGTCGAGGTTATTCCTCAATCACTGACTTGTGACCCGAAACATAAGCGTCTGGGTCGACCAGCTTGATGCATTCATCTGGATGGCGTGGCCGGTTCTTGGCTGGGATACCGATGGCAATATGATCCTCGGGGACATCTTTGGTCACAACGGCGTTCGCGCCGATGGCGCTGCCAGCACCGATCGTGATGGGGCCTAGTACTTTGGCACCGGCGCCGACTGTGACATTGTCCTCAAGCGTCGGGTGGCGCTTTGTTTGGGTCAGCACTTGGCCTCCGAGGGTAACACCGTGGTAGAGCATCACTCCTTCACCGATTTCAGTGGTCTCGCCGATGACGATTCCCATGCCGTGGTCGATGAAGAAGCGACGTCCGATCGTTGCTCCCGGGTGGATCTCAATGCCAGTGAGAAAGCGGGTGAATTGCGCCAAAACGCGTGCTGGCCCTTTGAATCCGCGGATCCAAAGGGCGTGACTGAGGCGGTGCGACCAAATGGCATGCAAGCCGGAATAGACAATGGCGTTTTCAAGGTCTCCGCGGGCAGCTGGGTCGTGTTCGCGGGCGTTTTGTAGATCCTCACGGATCATACGTACAAGCTGGTACATAAACGCCGATATTATCAGCTTAACCGCGCTCTCAACAGCCCCTTAGGCGTCGATAAGCGCGGCAAATCAGTTAGTCGCGGATATCCTCAAACAAAATCGTCGAAACATAGCGTTCGCCGAAGTCTGGGATGACGGTGACAATCGTCTTTCCTTTGAATTCCGGCCGAGAAGCAAGTTCCAGTGCTGCCTTTACGTTGGCTCCTGCGGAGATACCACCCAAAATGCCTTCTGTTGCGCCAAGCTTGCGCGAGGTTGCTACCGCGTCGTCGTTGGAAACGGTTATTACTTCATCGAGGATCTTGCGATCTAAGACGTCTGGAATGAAATTCGCACCCAGACCTTGGATCTTGTGTGGACCGGCTTTACCAGTGGTGAGCAGCGGAGAATCTGCTGGCTCGACGCCGACGATGGTGATCTCCGGATTGTGTGATTTAAGGACACTGCCGACGCCAGTGACGGTTCCGCCAGTACCGATACCGGCAACGAAGGCATCAATCTTGCCGTCGGTGTCCTCCCAAATCTCAACCGCAGTGGTCTCCTTGTGGATCTGAGGGTTGGCTTCGTTGCTGAACTGGCGAGCCAGGATGGATCCTGGGCGGGAGGCAACAATCTCATCGGCCTTATCTACTGCGCCTTGCATGCCCGCGGCGCCAGGGGTGAGGACAATCTCTGCTCCGTATGCGCGGAGCATTACTCGCCGCTCGGTGGACATTGTTTCCGGCATGGTAAGTACCACGCTGTAACCTCGGGCGGCACCCACGAGCGCAAGGGCGATACCGGTATTGCCGGAGGTAGCTTCAACGATAGTGCCACCTGGCTTTAGCTCGCCCGAAGCTTCGGCAGCATCAATGATGGCGCGCCCGATTCGATCCTTGACGCTGTTAGCGGGATTAAAGAACTCTAGCTTTACGAGCACCTCGGCTTCGAGTCCCTCGACTATGCGGTTGAGACGAATCAGCGGGGTGTTTCCAATAGTTTCGACAACGTTGTTGTAGATCTTGGCCATGTTCGGGTCCTTTTCTCCAGTGGATGTGCTTTTTCGAGAGTGTACGCTTAACCGACCTAAAAAGGTAGTCCGGTCAGTTTGTATCGAATAGACCTTACGGTCTATTAGTGTTGGAATTGTTCAACGAAGTCCGATATTTTTGGGTTAAAAAATGTGACATATGCCCCTTCGGGAACTCTTGTATTGAAGGGTAATGTGTGTGTGACTGTTGTGAATTGCATATGCATTGACGGCTTCGGGGGTAGCGCGACGGTGCATGCTTGCAGGTCACGGCTGAATTGGCAGAATAGTTGGCCGTTGGCGAAGGGGTGGGTCGGGTTGAAGGTTGGCGCATAGTATGCAATTCAATTGCTATATTCTGAATATTCTCAGCTTTGGCGTACCCCCGCTTTGTGGTTATACTCCACGGTACTGTGTGAATAGCACGCCGGCGGGTGTACCTGCACGGGTGAGAGTATGGAGGAGATCCCATGGTGGAGACGCAAGCTTTGAAGGACGATGACGACGCAATCCGCGCCGCGCTCACCTCTCTCAAGACTGCAACAGGCATTCCCGTCACGATGTATGCAACGGTTTTCGGAGAAAACAAATTACAAATCAGCGCTTGGGTGGGGCTTCGCACACCAGCGCTGCAAAATATCATCATTGACGGCGGCGCCGGAGTCGGTGGCCGTGTTTTGGCTACGAAGCGGCCTGTTGGTGTGTCTGATTACACTCGCGCTAGTGTCATTTCTCACGAATATGACAAAGCGATTCAAGATGAAGGACTCCATTCCATCGTCGCCGTTCCCGTAATCGTGCACCGAGAAGTCGTCGGCGTCCTATATGTGGGCGTGCATTCTTCGTTGCGTCTCGGCGACAAGGTTATTGAGGAAGTCACCATGACCGCGCGTGCGCTCGAACAAGATTTGGCGATCAACGCCGCTTTTCGACGCACCGACAGCCCGCGGGGCGGAGCGGTGAAATCAGGACGCGTGATGAATGGGGCAGAGTGGGAACAAATCCGCTCCACACACTCCAAGCTCCGCATGCTGGCCAACCGAGTTGGCGATGACAGCCTGCGCAAAGAGATCGAAGAACTCTGCGACCAGATGGTCACTCCAGTTCGGATGAAGCAGACCACAAAACTCTCCGCGCGTGAACTCGATGTGCTTGCTTGCGTCGCACTCGGCCACACAAATGTGGAGGCAGCCGAGGAGATGGGCATCGGAGCGGAGACCGTGAAGAGCTACCTACGTTCAGTCATGCGCAAGCTCGGAGCTCACACCCGATACGAGGCGGTAAACGCAGCTCGTCGGATCGGCGCACTGCCTTAAAGCTGAACTATTAACGATCGCCGCCGGGAACCCATTTGATGTCGTTCGCGGCGTTTTCAATTCTGCCCAGAATAAACAGCAGGTCACTGAGCCGGTTCAAGTACTGTGCCGGCATTTTAGAAGTGGTGTCTGGGTGCTGTTCGAAAGCTGCCCAGGCCATTCGCTCAGCGCGACGGGTAATCGTACGTGCGGTGTGAATCAACGCTGAGGTTGGAGTTCCACCAGGCAGTATGAAGGAATTCAGCGCTTCGAGTTCCTCGTTATAGGCGTCGCACTCGGCCTCGAGGCGCTCGATGTACTCGGGTTCGATCCGTAGCGGTGGATACTTCGGGTGTTGTTCAATCGGTGTGGCTAGGTCGGCACCGGCGTCGAAAAGCTCATTTTGTACCCTACGCAGCGATGCAGCAACGTCCGCTCGTGGTTTTCCGATCGCCAAGACTTGGCCGAGCGCGGCGTTTGCTTCCTCGGTGTCGGCGTAGGCGTGGAGGCGGATGTCGTTTTTGGAGACGCGCTCGAAATTCGACAGACCAGTGGTACCTTCGTCGCCGGTACGAGTGTAAATCTTTGTCAAATGAACAGCCATGCCTCCCAAGGTATCGGAGCCCTGAGGGACATACATCGGAATTGTGTTTAGACTTGAGGCCGTGAAAGACAAATTTTTGGTCACGGGTGGCAATCGGCTCAGCGGTGCTGTGAAAGTCAGCGGCGCAAAGAACAGTGTTTTGAAGCTCATGGCGGCGGCCTTGCTAGCTGAAGGAACCTCCACCTTGACGAACTGTCCGGAGATCCTCGATGTGCCGCTCATGAAGGATGTCCTTGAAGGGCTTGGGTGCAGCGTCGATATCGACGGCAGCGTTGTCCGAATTACTACCCCTGCGCAGATTAAGAGCGATGCGGATTTTGACGCGGTTCGTCAATTCCGTGCCTCTGTGTGCGTGTTGGGGCCCCTCACTTCGCGTTGTGGCAGGGCGGTGGTGGCGCTGCCGGGTGGCGACGCCATTGGTTCTCGGCCTCTTGATATGCACCAAACCGGCTTGGAAAAGCTTGGCGCGAAAACAATGATCCGCCATGGCGCGGTCGTCGCCACTGCAGAACATTTGAAGGGTGCGCACATAGCTCTTGATTTTCCTTCTGTTGGCGCGACCGAAAACATCCTCACAGCGGCGGTGCTGGCAGACGGAGAGACTACCCTCGATAATGCTGCGCGCGAGCCGGAGATTGTCGATCTTTGCAAAATGTTGCAGTCCATGGGCGCCAATATTGAAGGTGCCGGCACTTCAACCATCCGCATCGTGGGAGTGGAGAAGTTGCAGCCAACAACTCATGAAGTAGTCGGAGACCGCATCGTTGCGGGAACCTGGGCTTACGCCGCTGCGATGACCGGTGGCGACATCACTGTGGGCGGTATTTCCCCAGCAAATGTGCATTTGCCACTACAAAAACTGCGTCTTGCCGGTGCTGAGGTAGAAACTTACGAAAGCGGATTTCGGGTTCGCATGAACGGCCGCCCATTGGCTGTGGACTACCAAACTTTGCCTTTTCCAGGTTTTCCGACGGATCTCCAGCCAATGGCGATTGGCCTAGCGGCTGTCTCGGAAGGTGTATCCGTCATCACAGAAAATGTTTTTGAATCACGCTTCCGTTTTGTAGATGAGATGCAGCGGCTCGGAGCCGATGCGACCGTCGATGGGCATCACGTGGTTGTCCGCGGCATTCATGAGCTTTCCTCTACCTCGGTCTGGAGTTCTGACATCCGCGCTGGTGCTGGCCTAGTGCTAGCTGCGTTGTGTGCCGATGGCGTTACAGAAGTCCAAGACGTGTTCCACATCGATCGTGGATATCCGCGTTTCGTTGAGCTGCTGACAGAACTGGGGGCGAAGATTGAGCGCGTCCCCAGCTAGCTTTTAGCCGTTTTACCTGGGGGTTTGTGTTGTTGGTTGGGGGTGTGTAACTTTATGTGAGTCAGCGCGACCGACAACGCCCCGCCTTTGGGTGTGCGGCGGTAGGAAAACGAGTCGTTGGCGAAACT
>NZ_JBBHKW010000013.1:0-44791 GCF_037482625.1 Corynebacterium sp. H128
TCAAGTCCGTCGGCGACACCGTCGCTGTCGACGAGCCACTCCTCGAGGTCTCCACCGACAAGGTCGACACCGAGGTGCCTTCCCCAGTAGCCGGCACCATCGTAGAGATCCTGTTCCAGGAAGACGACACCGTCGATGTCGGCGAAATCATCGTCCGCATCGGCGACGGCTCCGCACCAGCTGAAAAGCCAGCTGCCGCACCGGCTGCTAAGGAAGAGGCTCCACAGCAGGAAGCACCGAAGGAAGAAGCTCCTAAGCAGGAGGCTCCACAGCAGGAAGTTGCAGCCAAGGTTGAGGCACCAAAGGCTGACAATAGCGATGCTCCTTATGTCACCCCGCTGGTACGCAAGTTGGCTGATAAGCACGGCGTCGATCTCTCCAAGGTTGAGGGCACCGGTGTCGGTGGCCGCATCCGCAAGCAAGACGTGCTCGCTGCAGCCGGCCAGGGCGATGCTCCTGCCGCTGAGGCACCTAAGGCTAACGTTTCCACCAAGTCCGTTGACCCTGAGAAGGCAAAGCTGCGTGGCACCACGGTTCGCGTGAACCGCATCCGCGAGATCACCGCTGTCAAGACCTTGGAGTCACTGCACGGCGCCGCTCAGCTCACCCAGCTGCACGAAGTTGATATGACCCGTGTTGCTGAACTGCGCAAGAGCAACAAGCCTGCTTTCCAGGAGAAGCACGGCCTGAATCTCACGTACCTGCCGTTCTTTGCTAAGGCAATCGTTGAGGCACTGGTTTCTCACCCGAACGTCAACGCGTCCTACAACTCCAAGACCAAGGAGATCACGTACCACCCAGCAGTGAACCTGGGTATTGCCGTCGATACGCCTGCCGGCCTGCTCTCCCCTGTCATTCACAACGCTCAGGACATGAGCCTGCCGGAGTTGGCTAAGGCCATCGTCGACATCGCAGACCGCGCACGCAACAACAAGCTCAAGCCAAACGATCTGATGGGCGGCACGTTCACCATCACGAACATCGGCTCTGAGGGTGCGCTTTCAGACACCCCTATTCTGGTTCCGCCACAGGCTGCCATGATCGGCACCGGTGCCATCGTCAAGCGACCTGTCGTAGTTACCGAGGACGGCAACGACGCCATCGCTATCCGCCAGATGGTGTACTTGCCGATGACCTACGATCACCAGCTGATCGACGGCGCAGACGCAGGTCGCTTCATGACCACGGTTCGCGACCGCCTGGAGAACGTAGACTTCACCGCTGATCTCGGCCTCTAAGAACGATTCTTCGCTCCCAACTTGAGCGCCCCGTTTTGCTTCGAAACCACAAATTCGAAAGTCAAAGCGGGGCGCTTTTGTGCGCGCTAACAGGCATAAGTGTTGATTTTCTTAAAGCCCCAACTCGTGTCCGTTCGCGCATATACAGTGGGTTTTAGAACGGTTTCCGTTAACCCGTTGTCTATTGGAGAAAGTGCAGGAAGTTGCATGTCAGCGAACTGGAGTGATCCCACATTCGTCGAACGCCACCTCGGCCCCGATGAGGCAGAGGCGCAGGTGATGCTGGACGCGCTCGGCTATGGCAGCCTAGCGGTCCTCGTGTCAGCGGCCCTGCCCCACGGTCTGGCCTTCGCTGACACGCCTGAGTTGCCGGAGCCGATTAGTGAGCACGATGTGCAAGCACGCCTCCAGGAACTAGCGAGTCGCAATATCCAGCGCAGGAACTTCTACGGCCAGGGCTATAGCGACACCATCACCCCTCCTGTGATCCGCCGTGGGGTGCTAGAAGATGCGGGTTGGTACACCGCTTATACCCCCTACCAGCCGGAAATCTCCCAAGGGCGGCTCGAGGCATTGCTCAATTTCCAGACGATGATTGCAGACCTCACCGGCCTGCCCATCGCGAACGCATCGCTTCTCGACGAAGCAACGGCCGCCGCCGAAGCCGTCGGCCTGATGAGTCGCGCAGTGCGAAAGGGGCGTCGGGTGGTACTCGATGCACGACTGCACCCCCAGATCCTCGTCGTAGCCGCAGAACGCGCCCGCGCACTCGACCTCGAAGTGGAAGTGTCCGACCTGAGCCAGGGCCTCGTTGGTGAGGACCTCCTCGGCGTTGTGATCGCCTACCCAGGCACCGAGGGCGATGTCTTCGACCCCACCGATATCATCGCGGATATCCACTCTCGCGGCGGATTGGCCACCGTTGTCGCTGACATCCTGGCACTCGTCGTTTTGAAGTCTCCTGGCATGTGTGGCGCAGACATCGCAGTTGGCTCTAGTCAACGCTTCGGCGTGCCGCTGTTTTATGGCGGCCCGCACGCAGCTTTTATGGCAGTGACGGATAAGCTGAAACGACAGATCCCCGGAAGAATCGTCGGTGTCTCCATCGATGCTGCCGGTGCTCCTGCGTACCGGCTGGCATTGCAGACTCGAGAGCAGCACATTCGACGTGAGAAGGCCACCTCGAATATCTGCACCGCACAGGCATTGCTTGCTGTCGTTGCATCGATGTACGCGGTCTACCACGGCCCGGCTGGATTATGGCGTATTGCTACCCGGGCCCATGATTTGGCATGTCAGCTTGCCCAGCTTCTCACCGAGGGCGGGGTTCGCGTCCTGCACAAGCAAATCTTTGACACGGTCACGGCGTATGTCCCCGATGCCGCTGCCGTTGTTTCCAGAGCAGATGATGCTGGCTACCTCATTCGCCGCATCGGTGCTGACAAAGTATCCATTTCCTTTGGTGAATCCGCCACCACGGACGATGTATTGGCGTTGGCCTCCTTTTTCGGGGTGCCCGCCCACCGGCTGCCTGAAGCAACCACGAGTCCGCTTGCGGGGCTGCGCAAAGAGGGCGAGCTGCTGAGTCATCCGATCTTCACTTCTGTCCACTCCGAGACCCAGATGATGCGGTATATCCGCAAATTGGGCGACAGAGATTTAGCCCTAGACCGCTCGATGATCCCGTTGGGCTCTTGCACCATGAAGCTCAATCCAACGGCTGGCATGGAGACTATTTCTTATCCCGGCTTTGCCAATATCCATCCCTTCGCGCCGGAGGATAATGCCACCGGTTGGAAGGAGCTCATCGCCGAGCTCGAGGAGTGGCTGGCCAAGCTCACCGGCTATGCAAAGGTATCTGTGCAACCGCCTTCCGGCGCGATGGGCGAGTTGGCCGGGCTGCTCGCTATCCGACGCTTCCATGTGTCGAACGGTGACGAGGGGCGCGACATCGTGCTGATCCCGCAGTCTGCGCATGGCACTAATGCTGCTTCTGCAACTCTCGCGGGTCTCCGCGTCGTTGTGGTTGGCACTGCCAACGATGGTTCGATCGACATGGCTGACCTGGATGCGAAGATTGCCCAGCATGGGGCATCGATTGCAGGCATCATGATCACTTATCCTTCCACCCACGGTGTCTTCGAAGATACGGTGCGGGAGGTGTGCCAGAAGGTCCACGAGGCGGGCGGACAAGTGTACATTGACGGCGCGAACATGAATGCTCTCACCGGTATCGCCGGCCCCGGTGAGTTTGGCGGGGATGTCTCGCACCTGAACTTGCACAAGACTTTCACCATCCCGCATGGCGGCGGTGGCCCTGGCGTCGGACCAGTGTGCGTGGCTGAGCATCTGGTGCCATTCTTGCCGGGCGACGCACTCGCCCGCGATCCGCTCTCCCCAGTGGCAACCTCGGCTGGTATCCCGGTAGCGGGCGCAGTTCACGGCTCGGCTGGTGTGCTGCCCATTCCCTACGCTTACATCGCGATGATGGGGGTTGCAGGGCTGCGCCGGGCTACGGAGACCGCGATCCTTAACGCCAATTACATTTCACATCAACTGCGTGATGCATTCCCAACGCTGTACACCGGCGACAACGGGCTTGTCGCGCATGAGTGCATTCTTGACCTGCGCGAGCTGACGGAGAAATCCGGGGTGACGGCTGCGGACGTCGCCAAGCGCCTGGTGGACTATGGATTCCACGCCCCAACGCTCTCTTTCCCGGTGGCCGGCACACTGATGGTGGAACCCACCGAGTCGGAGGACCTTGCTGAGCTTGATCGCTTCATTGAGGCGATGCGCAGCATTCGAGCTGAGATCGACGAAGTGATTTCCGGTGCGGTATCCCTGGAGGATTCAGTGCTGCGTAAGGCTCCATTTACTGCGGTGGCGATAGCCGCGGATGACTGGGATGAGAAGTTCACGCGCGAGCAGGCAGCTTTCCCGGTTCCGGGCCTCCGACAGACCAAGTACTACCCCGCTGTACGACGCATCGATGAGGCCTACGGCGACAGAAATCTCGCGTGCTCCTGCCCGCCGCCCGAGGCTTTCGACCTTTCGCAACAAGAAGGAGGCGAGTAATGCACAGCCCGCTGCATGCTGCACACGAGAAACTGGGAGCCATGTTCACCGACTTCGGTGGCTGGGAGATGCCCTTACGCTATGACAATGAACTCGCTGAGCACCGCGCGGTGCGTGAAAATGTTGGGCTCTTCGATCTCTCTCATATGGGAGAGAACCGTGTCACCGGAGACCAGGCTGGAGAATTCCTTGACTTTGCGTTGATTTCACAGCTCTCGGCCCTCGCTGTGGGCCGCGCGAAGTACACCATGATTGTCGCCGAAGACGGCGGCATTATCGACGACCTGATTGTGTATCGCCTGGGCGAGACGGAATACCTTGTTGTCCCCAACGCGGGCAACGCTGCAGCGGTTTCCGCAGCGCTGGCAGAACGCGCGACAGCTTTCGATGTCACGCTCAGCGATGAAACCTCCGACACCGCCCTCATCGCAGTGCAAGGGCCGCGCGCTGCGGATTTGCTGGCAGGAATTGCAGATGAACCGGATACGCTGCGCCAGTTGAAGTACTATGCCGCGATGCCAGCCACAATTTCCGGCCATGAGGTGCTGCTGGCCCGCACGGGTTACACCGGAGAAGATGGATTCGAGCTCTTCATCCCGAACGCAGCTGCGCAGACTCTGTGGGATGCCCTGCTCAAGGCTGGGGAGCCTTTGGACATGCTCCCCTGTGGCCTCGCGGCTCGCGATTCGCTCCGCTTGGAAGCTGGGATGCCCCTCTACGGTCACGAGCTGTCCAAGGACCTCCACCCTGCTGATGCCGGTTTGGGAGTCTTGGTAAGCAAGAAGAAGTCCCCGGACTTCTTCGCCGCTGACGCACTCCTGAACGCCCCGGAACCTGCGCGTGTGCTCATAGGGCTGCAGGGGACCGGTCGCCGCGCGGCGCGAGCTGACGCAGCCGTGTCAACCCCTGGTGGCGAGAGCATCGGTGTGATCACCTCCGGCCAGCTTTCCCCGACGCTCGGTTACCCGATCGCCTTGGCGTATGTGGATCGTGCATACGCTGCTGAGGGAACCCAGCTGGAAGCAGATATCCGCGGCAAAAAATACCCGTACACTGTGGTCAAGCCGCCATTTTATACCCGACGATAGTAACTCGAAAAAGGAGAACCCATGTCTAATCTGCCCGAGAATTTTTCTTACTCCGAGGACCACGAGTGGATTTCCGCGAGCGCTGACGCAGCTGCCGGCACCACTGTCAAGATGGGAATCACCGAATTCGCCGCCAAGGCACTCGGTGAGATTGTGTACGTGGACCTGCCAGCCGTAGGCGACACCGTCCAGATCGGCGAATCCTGTGGCGAAGTCGAATCCACCAAGTCTGTCTCCGACGTGTACTCCCCTGTCAACGGCACCGTCGTCTCGGTCAATGAGGCGCTCGCTGATGCTCCAGAGACCGTCAACTCCGATCCCTTCGATGCCGGTTGGCTCATTGAGGTGGAAGTCACCGAGGTAGGACCGATGATGACCGCCGCCGAATACGCGGCGAAGAACAAGATCTAAAGCTCGCCGGCAGGCCTAGATTCAACCAGTGGCCTGTCGGCGGCTCCTCACGGGGTTGTATTCTTGATATCCATGACAGCCCCGCGTGACCCCTTCACTCCAGCAGACATCTCGATTCGCCGCGATACCGCGCCCATTGACGTCGTTAAGCTGGGCTTGCAGGACTATGAAGAGATGTGGCACCGCCAAGCCGACATTGCTGCTCAGCGCGCGGCGGACGAGGTACCTGACCAGCTTCTCATGCTGGAGCACCCCTCGATTTACACCGCAGGCAAGCGCACCCAGCCAGAGGACCGCCCCACCAACGGGCTGCCGGTAATCGATGTGGACCGCGGTGGCCGGATCACCTGGCACGGCCCCGGCCAGCTGGTGTGCTACCCGATCATCAAACTGCGCGACCCAGTGGATGTGGTGGACTATGTGCGAAGAGTCGAGGAGGCGTTGATCCAGGTAGTCCGCCAGCTCGGCGTTGTGAGCGCCGGGCGTATCGAAGGCCGTTCCGGCGTGTGGGTCCCCGCAAACAACGGCAAACCCGACCGCAAAATTGCGGCGCTCGGGATCCGGGTCACCCGCGGCGTCACCATGCATGGCCTCGCCTTGAACTGCGACAACACCCTGGAGTACTACGGTCATATTGTCCCATGCGGCATTTCCGATGCCGATGTGACAACCCTGTCTGAGGAATTAGGCCGCCAGGTGAGCGTCGCGGAATGCATCGCACCGCTTAGTACCGCGCTCATCGACGCCTTCGAAGGCCGACTCATTGTGGCAGACCACACCTTTGCCACTGCGCCTGATCCTTGTAAGGGCCTGGGCAAGCGCCAAAACTGAGGTGTTTGAACTTGCTCAACCATAAGTTGTAGGGTGGGCAACGTGACTGTTGCACCTGAGGGAAGAAAAATGCTCCGTGTCGAGGCCCGCAATGCCGAGACCCCGATCGAGAGCAAACCACGCTGGATTCGCACTGCTGTGAAGACTGGGCCGGAATACCAGGATATGAAGGAGCGAGTTTCCGGGGCCTCGCTACACACCGTCTGCCAGGAAGCCGGCTGCCCTAATATCCACGAGTGCTGGGAATCCCGCGAGGCTACCTTCCTCATCGGTGGCGACCAGTGCACGAGGCGCTGCGATTTCTGCCAAATCCACACCGGAAAACCAGGTCCGCTGGATCGTGACGAGCCACGACGTGTCGCCGAGTCCGTGCGCGAAATGGAATTGAACTACGCCACCATCACCGGCGTGACTCGCGATGACCTGGAAGACCAGGGTGCCTGGCTCTATGCAGAGGTTGTGCGCCAAGTTCACGCCTTGAATCCCAACACTGGTGTGGAAAACCTCGTACCCGATTTCTCTGGCAAGCCTGATCTGCTCCAAGAGGTTTTCGAGGCCCGCCCGGAGGTTTTCGCGCACAACATTGAAACCGTGCCCCGCATCTTCCGACGCATCCGTCCGGCGTTCCGCTACGAGCGTTCCCTGGACGTTATCCGTCAGGCCCGTGACTTCGGTCTGGTGACCAAGTCCAACCTCATCCTCGGCATGGGTGAAACCTCCGAAGAGATTCACGAAGCACTGCGCGATCTTCATTCCGCAGGCTGTGACATCATCACCATCACCCAGTACCTTCGCCCGGGCATCAAGTACCACCCGATCGACCGCTGGGTAAAACCAGAGGAATTCATCGAACACGCCGATTATGCCCGTGAACTCGGCTTCACTGGCGTCATGTCTGGCCCGTTGGTGCGCTCCTCCTACCGCGCAGGTCGCCTCTACGCGCAAACCATCAACGCCCGCGGCCTTGAGCTGCCGGAGAACCTAGCTCACCTGGCGGAGACCTCCGGTGGTTCCGCTGTCCAAGAGGCGTCCTCGCTTCTAGAAAAGTACGGCGCTTCCGAAGACACCCCGATACTCACCCGCTAATCTATTCATCCTCGGAGCACAGATAGTCGGCCGTGCCGTGCGGATCGGCCATGAATTCGAGGTACCCCGCCACCAGGTCGCAGGAATCATAGTTGGCGGGCACAATCCCGCTGTCGGTGATCTGCCAGATCTCCGCACCAGGAACCGCCAGCACAATCGGTGAGTGCGTGGCGACGACGAACTGGGCTCCCATCTCCGCCAACACCGCAATCCGGGCCATGAGTTCCAGTTGGGATTCCGGAGAAAGCCCTGATTCTGGTTCGTCAAGGAGGTACAGCCCTCTGCCGTGGAAGCGCTCCCGCAGCAGCTTCAGGGTCATTTCCCCGTGTGAAATTGGCAGCAGCGGAGCGGTTCCGCCTACCTCTTTGTCTAGGTAGATAGCCAACCGGTAGGTGGATTCGCCGCGGAGGAAATAGCCGTCGCGCGGATTCCGAATTCGCTGCAGTGTCAACCATTGATGCAGCTCGGACACTGAATTCTCGGCGGAAAACAGGGTATTGCGGGATCCGCCCTCGGCGTTGAAGCCCATCCCTACGGCCATGGCCTCGACGAGAGTAGATTTTCCCGAACCGTTCTCCCCCACCAAGAAGGTCACCGGGCTTTTAAAGCGCAATGGCCCGGCGCGCAGCAATCCTTGTACCACGGGCAAGTCCGCTATGTAGGTATCGCTGCCTAGCTCCCGTAGTTCAATACCAGCGAGAAACCTCATCCTTGCCTCCGCACTTTTTCGATAGCGCACCGGACTCGCTCTGTCCGATGGGCGAAGAAGTCGGTAGTAGCGGTGACCAAGGAGTGGTCGTCGTAACGCACGCGTTCCAACCCGGCATCTAGGTGATAGATCTCCGCTCCCGGCACTGCAAGGAGTATCGGTGAGTGCGTGGCGATGATGAACTGCCCGCCACCCCGTGCGATGCGGGAGATATAGCCGAGTAACGCCATCTGGTGCACCGGGCTCAGACCAGCTTCGGGCTCATCCAGGATGAACAGCCACTTGTTGAAGAAGTACTCGTCAGCCACCGCCATGATCGACTGCCCATGAGACATTGCATGCACATGATCGCATACCTCATAGTGAGTCTCGGAACGCAGGAAGTATCCTCCGAGCAGTGGTTTCGATCCGGTCATGTACAGCCGCGAATGTAGCTTTGAGGTAGTCCACTCGGTACCGCGGGTGAAATCTGCCTGCGGCCCGCCGGCGGCGTTGAAGCCGAGTCGGCAGGCAATCGCCTCGATCAGAGTGGACTTGCCGGAGCCGTTCGCACCGGTGAGAAATGTGACCGGATGTTCCAGCCGCCACCCGTCAGCTAGGCTCAGCTGGCTGACGACTGGCAGGCTGGCCGAGTAGTCCCCCACTCCAGCTGGGACTGCCCGAATCGAATCAACGAACATACCCGCCTATTCTACGTACCCTTCACATTCAGTACCTGGCGTAGTTTGTGCCGTACCTTCACCAACGGGGCCGCATCCAACATGACCTGATCGATGTTTTTGTAGGCATCCGGGATTTCGTCGACGAACTCTTCGCCCGAACGGTGCACAATATCTCCCATGCGCGCCTCCAAATCCGCTGCGGTGAAGGCCGCTCTGGCGGCAGTGCGCGACATTAGGCGGCCGGCACCGTGCGGCGCCGAACGCAGCGCATCCGCGTTCCCGAGCCCCTCGACCACATAGGAAGCGGTGCCCATCGAACCGGGGATAAGCGCCAACATGCCACGGTCGGCGCGAATCGCTCCCTTACGGGTCAGCCAGACGTTCTCACCGAAGTGCTCCTCCTGCACGGTGTAGTTGTGGTGGCAGTTGATCCGTTCTGCCTCCACTACGGGCGCACCCATCAGTTCACCCAACGCGTAGGCGAAACGGTCCATCATCTCTTCCCGATTGAGGTAGGCAAAGCGCTGTGCCCAGTTCAAGTCCCGAATGTAGGAATCGAACTCCGGGGTGCCTTCTGAGAGGTAGGCCAGGTTCGGATCAGATACCTCCCGGCGCCGGATCCGCATATCGGCCTTCGCTGCGCGGATGTGCTTCTGCGCAATTTTGTTGCCCACACCGCGAGAACCGGAGTGCAGGAACATCCACACCCGGTCCACTTCATCCAGACACAGCTCGATGAAGTGATTTCCGCCGCCGAGCGAACCAAGCTGCACCTTCCACTTCGGCGAGTGCTCCAGGTTAACTCCGCCTTCCGCGGCCAGGTCCTCCAGTTCCCGCACGCGGTTCTTGGTGGCGGTGAAACGCACCTTGGTGTTGTAGTTACCCGGAGACAGCGGAATGATGCGCTCGATGTCGTCGCGAAGCTGGGTGAGGTCCTTGCCGGCCAGATCCGCGGCGCTGAACTCAGTGCGCACGCCGATCATGCCGCAACCAATATCCACGCCGACGGCTGCCGGGATGATCGCACCCTTCGTTCCGAAGACAGTGCCGATGCTCGATCCCATACCCACGTGTGCATCAGGCATCAACGCCACGTGCGGGTAGACGAACGGCAATTCAGCGGTGATCGCGGCCTGGCGCAGCGCCTCATCCTCCACGATCGATGCAAAGTTGATGACTTTGCCGGTACACATTGTGTGCCCTTTCTGTGTTGGGCGCTGCTTGTCGACGGCCACAGCCCCGCACCCCTAAAACACAAAAGTGCTGCTCTGTCCATCGACAGGCAGCACCGAAATGAAAAATTCCAGGACTAAATCCACCTGTCAGGGATCGAAAATTCGCCCTGTAGGTGCTTCTGGAGGGAAGACACGATGTAGCTCATGTACTTCTTCCTTTCTGATTGATAGTCCAATGGGAAATAGTCGCAGATTCTGTGTAGTTGCGCAATACCCCGAACTTTAAATGCCGAACTTCCCTGGATGTCACCCGTTTTCATTAACTGTGAACTGGGAAGTTCGGCAAAAGGAGTTCCGCATGAAGTCACTCCCCCAGCAACTCCGCCACAAACTCACCAGTATCACCAAGAAACTCCCTGGTGAGCTGGACATTCTCACACTCGTCGAAAGTCACCGCAGCAATCCCGGATTCGGAGATCTGGTAGATCCTGGCATCTGGCACAGCGAGTAACACCGGAGAGTGAGTGGCGATGATGAACTGCGCTCCAGCTGCGGCCAATTCATGAATCCGGGCCAGCAATGCCAGCTGGCGCAGCGGGGAAAGTCCAGCCTCTGGCTCGTCGAGGATGAACAGCCCGAAGCTGTGGAAGCGATGCTCAATGATTTGGAATACTGACTCCCCGTGGGACATGGCATGCAAGGACTTACCGCCGGGCGGTGGCATGCCACCTAGCGCATTGGCTTGGCGATCATATTCTGATGCGATGTTGTAGTGGGTTTCTGCGCGGAAGAAGTAGCCATCCCGGGGGTTGCGGCTCCGGACAAGTTCCAGAGAGGAGTGCAGGTCCGATGCTGTGTTCACTGTGCCAAAGTTCATGTTCTTTGAGCCGCCTTCAGCATTGAAGCCCAGTGCTACCGCGATGGCTTCCACCAGAGTCGACTTGCCCGATCCGTTCTCGCCCACGATGAAGGTCACTGGGACGTCGAAAAGCATGGGCTCACCGGAGAGCAACGCCCGAGTTACGGGTAAGTCGCGAATATAGCTGTGGCCGGGATAGTCGCGGAGACGAATGCTGCGGAGAAACACACCCACCAAGTTTAGACATTGCTACAACGTGACCTAAAGTATTAGACATGGCAGACGCAAAGAAAGCTCAGTTGAAGGCCGCTGATAAGGAAGCAAAGGCCGCGAAGCGCGCACAGCGCAAGCAGAATTACTCCCAGATGTGGCAAGCATTCAACATGCAGCGCAAGAACGATAAGGCTCTTGTGCCGCTGATGCTCGCGTCGATTCTGGGCATTGGCCTGGTATTTTTCGGTATCGGACTGCTGATTAACGCCGAGTGGTGGATGCTGCCAATCGGCTTGGCGCTGGGTTTCATGCTCGCCATGTTCATCTTCACTAAGCGCGTAGAGAACTCGGTTTATGACCAAGCTTCTGATCAGCCTGGCGCTGCCGGCTGGGCGTTGGAGAACCTCAAGTCTGGTGTCGGCATGGCATGGCGGACGAAGACGGCGATCGCCGCGAACAACCACATGGATGCGGTACACCGCGTCATTGGTAATCCTGGCATCGTGTTGGTTGCTGAGGGAGATAAGTTCCGGGCTAAGCAGCTCATGGCGCAGGCTAAGCGCCGCACCGCCCGCGTGGCCGGAGACACCCCAATCTACGAAATGTACGCCGGGGAGGGTGAGGGCCAGATCCGCATTCGCGACCTCCAAAAGGAGCTCATGAAGCTGCCACGCAACTTCAAGAAGGATCAGGTTTACGCACTCGCGAACAAAATCGAGGCCATGGATGCTGCCGGCAACATGGGACAGCCTGGCCTGCCAAAGGGCCCCCTTCCGAAGGGTGCAAAGGTCTCCGGAATGAACCGCCGTGCGCGTCGTCAGTCAGAGCGTGGAAAGTAGCTTCAAAAGTGGCACTATAGAGATGTGCACATCCTCGTAGAAAATCAACTATTAGCCCTAGTCGTCATTATGGCGTTAGGGCTTTTGTTTGGCCGGATTCGGATCGGTTCTTTCAAACTAGGGGTGGCGGCGGTCCTCTTCGTGGGCCTAGCTTTCGCCACCGTCGAGCCGCAAATCACACTGCCGCCGATCGTCTACGTGGTGGGACTAGCGATCTTCGTGTACACCATTGGTCTTGAGGCGGGACCTGACTTCTTCAGCTCGCTGCGCACCACTGGTTTGAAGCACAATGCCTTCGCCCTTGGAGTAATCATCGCTACCACGGCGTTGGCCTATCTGATGGTCAAAATAGCGGGTATACACCCCGCCACCGCTACGGGACTCTTCACCGGCGCACTGACCAACACTCCGGCGATGGCCGCCGCGAAGGAGTCACTGCCTGCGCTTTTCGACGCCACCGAGCTCGCGCACATCACCGGACTGCCCGTCGTCGCATATTCCCTGGCCTACCCTCTTGGTGTGCTCATCGTGATCCTCGCTGTGGGCATCTGCGGGAAGCTGTTCCGGGTAGATCACCACGCCGAAGCGGTAGCCGCGGGCGTTGCAGTGCAGGAACTTGTTACCCAGCGCATCCGAGTAGAGAATCCAGATCTGCCGGCTATCACGAATATTCCTTATGTTCTCGAGTTGGCGGTGATCATCTCCCGGCGGGAACGTGGCGGTGATCTCCACATCCCAGATCTTGGCGATCGCGCGCGAGTAGGCGATGTGCTCAGCGTGGTGGGTACCGAAGAGGAAATCAAACGCGCCATAAAGCTCATCGGCACGCCGCTTCCTGGAGAACCCACGCACGATAACGGCCTTGACTATCGCCGCATCTTTGTTTCGAACCCAGATGTTGTGGGTATTCCGCTGGCTAAGCTGCGCCCTAAAATGTCTGACATGCTGATCACCCGCATCCGGCGCGGTGATGACGACATGGTGGCAACGCCTGACATGACGCTGCACTTGGGTGATCGTGTCAGAGTGGTCACCACCATCAGCAAGATGGACCGAGCGACCAAGCTCTTTGGCGATTCCTACAAAAACGTCTCCGACATCAACTTGATCCCGCTTCTTATCGGCATCACGCTGGGTGTGCTGGTTGGCATGATCGCGCTCCCGTTGCCCGGTGGAATGACGCTGAAGCTCGGCAACGCCGGTGGCCCCTTGTTGGTGGCACTCGTCCTCGGTGCGCTGGGACGCACTGGCCCTATTGTCTGGCAGGCCCCGTATTCTGCAATCCAGGCGCTCCAATCGCTGGGAATCACGCTGTTCTTGGCGGGCATCGGGACTACGGCAGGAGCGGGTTTTGCGGAGGCGATGTCTGACCCCGCCTCATTGCTGGTCATCGGACTCGGCGCGCTGCTCACCCTATTCGTGAGCGTGGCGACTCTCGTGGTGGGCCACAAGGTGCTGCGGATCCCCTTTGGCCAAACGGCAGGCATCTTGGCTGGTCTGCAAACCCATCCGGCTGTCCTGGGCTACGCCAGCGATCAGGCGAAGAACGAACTGCCTGCCATCGGTTACACCTCCGTGTACCCCTTGAGCATGGTGGCCAAGATCGTGGCCGCCCAAGTGCTCCTGTTTGCCTTAGTCTGAGGCAAGCTATCCCAGAATCACCGCAGTGCCAGTAGCGCGGTCGTGCAGGCCGCGGCCATCTGAGTCCACCATGATTGGGGGCAAGATGAACACCGTCAACGCAGCACGGATAAGGGCACGCCACAAGCCGACGCGCTCCTCGGCGTCGACACGCGCCACCCCCATCTTCATCATCGCTTGCCCTGGAGTGCGGGCGAAGAGCCACACGCTGATCACCGAGATGACGACAAAGATCACCAGGGTCAGTGTGGACACCCCACCAAAATCGGCTGTGTAGTTTCGGATGATTATGGCGATGAACATGGCAAAGAACCAGTCCAGGGTGATGCCACCGCATCGCCGGAGGACGGAAGCCAAAGCGCCGTTGCCCTTCTCAGGGAGCCCCAGTTTTTCCCCGGGCCACTTACCAGGGCCGAGTTCATCATAATCGCCAGGGATTTGCGGCCCCTCAATCCAACTGCGCTTGGGTTCAGACATACCTAGCAATCTATCCGTGAACGAAATGAGCGCGCAATTTCACCTAATTCTGTGGGAACTTTGTACACTGGATCTATGCGCCAGTGAATAATTTTCCGGCGCTTTAGCCTATGCATGCGTAGTTTGTGTGTAGTTCGATAATTACCAGCCCGGCCCGATGCGCGCGCCAACCGTCATCGGACCACACCCGCGAGGAGCACCACGTGGCATTTGAAAACGTCGCAGATGTAATCAAGTACATCAAGGACGAGAACGTCGAATTCCTTGATATTCGATTCACCGACGTCCCCGGCACGGAGCACCACCTCTCCATCCCGGCCTCCATGTTCGATGAAGAAGCAGCGGAAGCGGGACTGGCATTCGACGGATCGTCCATTCGAGGTTTCACCACCATCGAAGAATCCGACATGAATTTGCTGCCGGATGTGAAGACCGCGATGATTGATCCTTTCCGTGCGGCCAAGACGCTGAACATGAAGTTCTTCGTCCATGATCCGTTCACCCGCGAGCCGTTCTCCCGCGACCCACGCAACGTCGCCCGCAAGGCTGAAGAATACTTGGCATCTACGGGTATCGCTGACACCTGTTTCTTCGGTGCTGAGGCCGAGTTCTACCTCTTCGATTCCGTCCGCTACCACGCCGACACCAACGCAGCCTTTTATGAGTTGGATTCTGATGAAGGCTGGTGGAACCGCGGCGAGGAGTACAACCTCGATGGCTCCCGCAACCTGGGCTATAAGAACCGCATCAAGGGCGGCTACTTCCCCAACGCGCCTTACGACGGCGTCGTAGACCTGCGCGATGACATGGCTAAGCACCTGAAAAATGCTGGCTTTGAGGTCGAGCGCTTCCACCACGAGTGTGGTGCTGGCCAGCAGGAGATCAACTACAAGTTCAACACCATGCTGCACGCCGCGGATGATCTGCAGACCTTCAAATACATCATCAAGCAGACCGCACGCGCCGCCGGCAAGTCCGCCACCTTCATGCCAAAGCCACTGGCTGGCGATGCCGGCTCCGGCATGCACGCGCACCAGTCACTGTGGAAGGACGGCAAGCCGCTATTCCACGACGAAAACGGCTACGCAGGCCTGTCCGACCTAGCTCGCTACTACATCGGTGGCATCCTGCATCACGCAGGTGCTGTCCTTGCGTTCTCCAACGCTACGCTGAACTCTTACCACCGCCTGGTGCCAGGCTTCGAGGCTCCCATCAACCTGGTGTACTCCCAGCGCAATCGCTCCGCTGCGGTGCGTATCCCAATCACCGGCTCCAACCCGAAGGCTAAGCGCATTGAGTTCCGCGCTCCTGACTCCTCCGGCAACCCATACTTCGCGTTCGCAGCGATGATGATGGCCGGTCTCGACGGCATCAAGAACCGCATCGAGCCACACGCTCCCGTGGACAAGGACCTCTACGAGCTCCCACCAGAGGAAGCAGCAAGCATCCCGACCGCCCCGACCTCCCTCGAGGCTTCGCTGGCCGCGCTTGCCGACGACCATGAGTTCCTCACCGAAGGCGACGTTTTCACCGAGGACCTGATCGATACTTACATCAAGTACAAGTATGACCGCGAGATCACCCCGAATCGTATGACCCCAACCCCGTTGGAGTTCGAGCTGTACTACGACGTATAGGATTCGCCCCTTAACTTAAGGCCCCGCAGTTTGATTTGGATCACTAAAGATCCGCAAACTGCGGGGTTTTTCGCGCCGTGGCTACTATCATACGGGGGTATTTCTGGGACACGTCGTCTGATTGCAGCACTTTCATTAGCTCTTACCTAAAGAATCAGGTGAGTACCATTGCCATTATTGAAAGGAACACATGTCAATTCGAACCCCTCTCAGTCGCGGTGTAGCGCTTGTCGCAATCACGCTGGCCGGCCTATCCCTGACCGCCTGCGGAAAAGATGACGCGCCTGCAAAGCCTGTCAAGACTTCTACCCCGGCAGCCAGCAGCTCCGCTAAGCCAACCACTACCTCGGCTAAGCCAAGCTCATCTGAGACCGCACCAGATGCCGCAGGTGGCCAAGAGCCAGCTAATTCCAACACTGGCAACAGCAACGCCGGCGGGAATGCTCCAGCACCAGTGGCACCAGCTCCACAGCCGGCACCAGCAGGAGATGCAGCACCGGCACCAGCAGCGCCTGTTGGTGAAGCTCCAGCTCCAAACAATGGTGGCATACCTTCCCGTGAAGGTGTCCCTCCAGTAATTGGCGACGATGAAACTGCGACACCGGAAGCTCCCGCCCCAGCAGAAAAGCCAGAAGACAAGCCTGCAGACAAGCCTGCAGAAACACCAGCACCACCGGCTGAGCAGGGCGAGAAGCCAGCACAGTAGTTTTTTAGCTTCAGAGCAGAACTCCTGCGTTTTTAATCCGGGTGCTCTTTCGCAATTTCAGCGAGAGGCATCCGGATTTTTTGATCCCAAAATCGACATGACTTCGGGCCAAACGGGGCCGAAAACTGCAGATTTTCTAATCGTGACCAACTGTTGATTTTTGCCACGCAAGGGCAAAAATTATTCAAATAAATTCCCTGCATCGCTCGAGAAACTGCAAAAGTCACAGAACCGTAACATTGGCGGTTTTTGCGCTTTCACAGCCGTGTGATCAGCACAAATTCGTGGCAAGCCGTGAGCCGAAATGGTTAACGTTGGAATCACCGACATCGGGAAGCACCGATTAGCCAAATGAAAGATCGCAACGGAAATCCGACAGGAAGACCGAGAGCGGAACGATGTCGGGAGAGACAAAGAAGATTCAACAACAGTACGAAAGAAAGGCACCGAAAGATGAATAACACTAAGAACATTCAGGACCTGTTCAACGCGACTGCTTATGACAACACCGGCGACAAGCTTGGCGATGTCAAGGAAATCTTCGTTGACGATAAGACCGGTCAGCCAACCTTCGTAGAGGTCGGCCACGGCCTGTTCGGCCTCGGCTCCTCCCTGGTTCCGCTGCGTGGCCACAACTTCTCCGGCAACGATCTGAAGCTGGCTTTTGCTAAGGACCGCATCAAGGACGCACCTGACATGGACGTCAACAACGCTCTCACCCCAGCTGATCAGGAGAAGATCTACCGCCACTACGGCCTGTCTGATGTTAAGGACGTAGAGACCTACGGTGGCTACAACCACTCCGATCGTGACCGCGAGCTGCACACCGAAGGCTACGAGCGCGACCGTGCGGGCGTTGCAGGTGCTGGCGTAAACGGCGCCGATGTAGACCGCGATCGTCGCGACCTTAACGCTGGCGACTCCGATTCTTTGGTCCGCTCCGAGGAGCGCCTGTCCGTAGATAAGGAAAAGGTCAACACCGGCGAGGCTCGCCTTCGCAAGTACGTGGTTCAGGACACCGAGACCGTTGAGGTTCCGGTTACCCGCGAAGAGGTCCGCGTCGAGCGCACCCCTGTTAATGGCACTGCACGCGAGGGTGGCATCTCCAACGCTGGCATCGGCGAGGAAGAAGCATCTGTCACCCTGCATGAGGAACGCGTCAGCGTAAACAAGGAGACCGTCCCGGTGGAAGAGGTTCGCCTGGAGAAGGATGTCGTACGCGACACCGAAACCGTTTCCGAGGACGTTCGCAAGGAAAAGATCGACGTTGATGGCGTAGACGTCAATAAGCACGGCCGCGACTTCAAGTAAGTCAAAAGCTAACCCTGCGCATTAACTAATGGGGTCGTAGTCTTAGGGCTACGGCCCCATTAGGCTTTCCTTCCATCACCCTCCAGGAGCAAAACCATGAGCACCGAAAACAGTTCCGATCAAGTAACTCCCGCCCCTGCGGAGAAACCAGACGTAGAAGTGCAGCGCCATTTCGGACGCGAGCTCAAAGACGAAGTGAACTCGAGCGAGAATCCAGCTAGTGCTGCAGGCAGCGATACCGAAGTAGAACGTCACTTCGGCCGCGAAATTAAGTAACCACGGCAGGTGGCGGTCTAAGCTGGAATACCATGAGCCGGGAGAAGATACGTCAGTTGGAGCAAAGATTCGGGTTGCAGTCAGCTCGGATCGCCGAGGAGTTCAACGGCGTCGCGCTGTACGCGTTTCGGCACAAGGTGCAGGACCGCTATGTGGTCACCGTGTGTACTGTCGGATCCGAGCAAGAATACAGTTGCACAGTTTTTGAGGCGGATCTCCCCGCTGCGGTAGCAACTTTACGCACGGTATTCCTCCGGACGGACGGCCCCTGGGTACCGGGGCGCGTCTGGCTGAACGATGTTCCTTTCCTCGCTGGCACTCGCATCCAGGGCATCGTAGTAGGCGAAGGCGTGCTAGCCCCGGTATTCGCACTTACAGAGCCAGAAGCCGTGCTGGTGGCTCGGGAATCCATCGCCGCCTTGACGATCACCCTAGGGCGCGACCCCTTCGCACTCTGCGACCTTGATAGGGAAAACACATTAACCGACATCTCTGATGAAGAGCTAGCCGGCATCCAAGTGATCACAGCCAAGCTCGCCACTAGCGCTCCGCTGCGTCGGCTCGAATACACCACTTTCGGCAAATTCGTCGCCTTGACAGAGGAAGAACCCGCTGGGTACGCCGATGATCCGGACAATTTTGAGTTCCGCTCAGCACTTGAGCTACTCCCCCGCGTCCACGGCTCCCGCCTGTTTTTCCGCGCTCCGAAACCGGGAGAAACGCTTCGTTACAGCGTGCAGGGCTGGGAGTATTCGGTATCGTAGCTTCCTATGGAACGCATCACAACCACCGCAGTCGTTTTATGCGCAGCTCTCGCCCTCAGCTCATGTGGCGCCAAGGATGAGCTGGGGACTGCGGACGCACCGGAGACGTCGATAAGCAGCTCAAGCGCACTGCCCTCGGACAAACCTACCTCCACGGTCAATCAGGGACCTCCGCTGCAAACTAGCGGCAGCTTTGAGATGAATGGCCCGGCATCCGTCGTTGGGGCGACGTTCGATGAAATGCCGTATGAGCTTCCGCTGAACCCTGCCGGCCCGCAGGAAACAATGGTGCGCTGGGTGGAAGGGTGGGGTGTTAACCCTTCCCAAGCCGAACAGGGCACGATGTACGTCCTGGGGCACGCGTGGGGTCAGCAGAAACTGGTCTTCAACTCGATTTCAGAGGTAGTGACCGCAGACGTCGACCTGAATCAGCCAGCCGAGCAGGTCACTGCTGTTTCCGGAGGCACCGTGGGGCGCTACTCATCGGACGTTCTCAATGGCTCCCGTATCACCCTGTCTGATGCTGCTGGCAACCAGCGCGAATGGATCGTTGACAACGCCTGGCTCGTGGACAAATACGAGGCCATTGAGGATCAGGAGCTCATGGACGAGCACAAAGCCGGACGCATCGTCCTGATCGCATGCTCCGTGTCAGGAACGACGGATCTCGGTTACAACGTCATCGTCTCAGGTCACCTGGCATAGATGACTACTAGCGGCTTCGATCCCCGTAGCCAGCTCAGCCGAACCGCGCTCATCGTGTGGACCGCTGCAGTCCTGGTGTACGTCATGGCGATCACGGGTAGAACTTCCATGGGCGTAGCTGGCGTCGCCGCGGTGGATCACTTCCATATCAACGCTGCGCAGCTAGCGGTATTTACTTCAGTGCAGGTGGGCACCTATGCGCTGGTGCAGATTCCGATGGGTATTCTAATTGACCGGTTCGGAGCGCGGCGACTGCTATTTGCCGGAGCACTCATCATGGCGATCGGCCAGATCATCCTCGGGCTGACTACTTCCTACTCCGTCGCGATTTTCGCGCGCGTACTAGTCGGGGCCGGCGATGCCTCCGCTTTTCTCTCGGTCATGCGTATCCTGCCGTTTTGGTTTCCGCTCAAGCACACCCCGCTCTTCACCCAACTCACCGCCGCCGTCGGCCAGGCCGGCCAGTTTCTTTCTGCGGTGCCCTTCTTAGCGTTATTGGGCGCATCCGGTTGGCGACTGGCCTTCCTGTCCCTGGGCGGGACCGGAGTATTGGTGGCGCTGGCTGCCAACATCCTCATTCATGACAGTCCAACGGAAGTACGCACTAAGCGCACCGGCTCGCTTCTCGACGTCCTGCGCCTACCGGTGTGCTGGATGGGTTTTTTCAACCACTTCACCATGCTGATGCCCCTCATCGTTTTCAACCTGCTCTGGGGTATGCCAACGATGACGCTCGGTATGGGACTCGATGAATCTCAAGCAGCTTCTGTGCTTGTCATTAACACTATTGTGACGATTCTTGCAGGTCCGCTTCATGGCATCATCTCCGCACGCGCCGGTCGCAAGCGTGAACTGTTTTCCCTCGGATACACCGTACTGCTGTTGGTATCGATGATCGCCTTCTTTATGAGCACCACACCGCGCGGCTTCCTAGCGATAGCGACCCTCGCCGGCCTACTCGGGCTGCTCGGACCCGCAGCCAACTACGGCTTTGACACCGTGCGAGAGTCCTTACCGCATGCGGTGGTCACGACAGGAACTGGGTTGGCGAACATGGGCGGCTTTAGCGCCGCGATGATCTCCGCTCAGGGCATCGGCCTGTTGTTGGCGCACTATTCTGATGGAGTCTGGACCTGGGCGGATTTCCGCATCGCCTGGTGGGCGGTGTTCGTAGTTTGGATCATCGGCATCATTGGGCTAGTGCTGACCCGGGCCCTGGCGCTGCGCAGCCCAGGACCCGCCGTCGAGAGTTGATCCCCCGACGTTAACCAGCGGTGGTCTCAGCTGGTGTTTCTAGTGCCGTGCCTTCGGCACCTTCCCGCTTGCCGCCGTGATGTCCACGCTCGCCACCTGGGGCACGATCGAGCCCCTTAACTTTGAGTGCCCGCGGGTCGAGCAAGCCGGCGTCAAAAGCCTTCAGAACGGATTCCTTGTCCACAGCAGTCAGCTTTCCTTCGGTGACAGCGGCATCAATGCGGCTGGACAGGTCCTCCCGGACCGCAGTCTGGCGTTCGCTGTGCATCTCAGTCATCGCCGACGTTACCGTGGCCTTATCGATGCCTAAGGCGTCCGCCAGCACCTGGTCCCGATCCTGAGCATCAGACTGTCGAGCCGTATCCATCGCCTCATGTAGTTGCTCTTCGCTGACTCCGAGACGCTGCGCCAAACCGTCCTTCCCGTCTGGCTGTTGCTGGGTCGCGGGGGTATCGGGCTCGGCGGCGAAGGCAAACGCTGCAGTGCCAGTTAGGGCTGCAAGGCCAATTCCTCCGGCGGCAAGGATCTTTGCGGTCATTGAATTCGCGCGCATGGCGGTTCTCCTAGAAGTAATCTGCAAACAAGCACTGTTGGCGCACTCTGAGTTGGGGTGCGTGAAAGCGGTGAGAAGAGCTTTCCTTGTTGCTGATTTCTACTTCACTCCCGGAAACTAAGACCAGGTTGCCAAGCGCATCTGAAGCAGCCATGAATGGCTGCCAGTTTACTGCGCAGTCTGAAAATTTAGCTCTTACGCTGCGAATTCTTTAGGATCAGCGAGTCAATTACATTACGGACGGCTTCCTCACCCAACACTTGTCGGACGGTGTCCCGCACGGCATCAGCTCCAGCAGAGATGTGCGGACCCGCCACCTCCTCGGCTTCAACTACTTCCGGACGGATGACTTCGCCCACGTCGATAGTGAGTTGCTCGGCGTCGACACGTACGACGGTGTCCATGCTGACTCCTGCAGCTTGGGCTGCGTCGACGAGCGCGGCGAGTTCAGCGAGTGTGGCACTGCCGAGGTCTAGTGACATCGAGATTCCCATGACTTGCTCCTTTGATCGTTGCCTGTACGCCCCAGGCTAACCCAAGTTAACGGTCCAAGGCAGGCTCGCCCCAGAACACCTCGTCCACCACGGCGCGAGCCCGGCGCGTGGTCTTGAGATAATGGTCAAGGAACTCCTGCGAGCGGGACCGCCCCCAACCCGCAGCACCAGCTACGGAGGCTAGGTGCGGGCCCGATGGTGGCAGTTCATCCGTGCGCCGCCCCCTCGTGAGCACCAGCGCGTTACGTGCGTTCGTCGCAGTCAGCCATGCCGTCCGGAGTGTTTCGACTTGCCAGGAGGCGATGATCTCATGCTTTTCGATCACATCGAGTGCCTCCAAGGTCGATGGGGTACGCAAGTCTGGGTACTCGTGGGAATGCAGCATCGTTAGCAGCTGCACGGTCCACTCAATGTCCGTCAGCGCGCCACGGCCGAGTTTGGTGTGCATGTTGCGATCCGCGCCGCGCGGCAACCGTTCATTATCTACCCGAGCCTTCATCCTGCGGACTTCCTGCACGGTCTTGGGCGAGGCGCCCCCCTTCGGGTAGCGGAATCGTTCGATCATCGCAATAAAGGCAGTGCCCAGGGGCTCATCACCGGCGATGAAGGCCGCTCGCAGCAAGGCCTGGATCTCCCAGGTCTCGCCCCATCGCTCGTAGTATTGCTCGTAGGATTCCATCGTTCTCGCCACCGCACCCGAGCGCCCTTCGGGACGAAGACCGAGGTCAACCTCAAGGGAAGGGTCCTGCGAAGGCTTAGCTAGTCGACGTCGAACATTGTCACACACACCGATGGCCCATTTGATGGCCTCGTTTTCTTCTGCACCAGCATGCGGCTGGCACACAAACATCACGTCTGCGTCCGAACCATAGCCCAGCTCTTGGCCACCAAGACGCCCCATACCAATTACGGCGATGCGGGCCAGAGGCTCCTCCCCTTCCGGAGTGGCTGCCGCTATCTCGGCATTGAACGCAGCCTCCAACACCGCATCCCACACTCGGGAAAGGCTGACGCACACTTCCTTCACATCCATCAGGCCCAACAAATCCGCCGCAGCGATCCGAGTGAGTTCCACTCGCCGCAGACTGCGGGCCACCTTTACCGCCTTTTCTGGATCCGGGTGGCGGGAGGCCGCGGCGACCAATGAGTTCGAAACGGTGTCAGGGTTGGACTGCAACAGGTTAGGACCATGGGCACCATCACGCAGCAGTTGTACCGCGTCGGGAGTAGCCAATAGCAACTCGGAAATATATGGCGATGTTCCCAGGATATGCATGAGACGCTGCCCCACAACTCCCTCATCTCGCAGCATCCGCAGGAACCACTGTTTCTCATGCGCAGCATCGGAAAGCTTCCGATAGTTCAACAATCCCGCATCCGGGTCTGCAGTATCGGCCAACCAGCCCATGAGCGTTGGCAGCAGCATCGCTTGGATCTTCGCCTTGCGCGAGTTTCCGGCTGCCAGAGCGGTCAGATGCTCGTAGGCACGCTCTGGGAAGTGGTAGTTCAAAGCAGCCAGCTGGCGTTTTGCAGCTTCCGAGGAAAGTCGTAGCGTGTCCACGGACAATGAGGCCACGGATTCCAGTAGCGGGCGATAAAACAGCTTGGAGTGCAGCGTGGAAATGTTCATCCGCACCCGGCGGAATTCCTCTGCCAGAATCTCCGCGCTCTTCCGGGCGCCCGTGCCCACCGTTCCGGTTGCCCTTGCTAACCAACGCAGGTTATCTTCGTCTTCTTCGGGCGGCATGGTGTGCGTCCGGCGCAGCCGCTGCAATTGCAGGCGGTGCTCCAGTAGCCGCAGATACTCGTAGTCCTCAATGAGGACGTGCCCGTCTTCGCGACCAACATAACCGGCGTCGATAAGCGCCTGCAACGCGTCGATTGTGGAGCGGACGCGGAGCGACTCGTCACTGCGGCCGTGCACCATTTGTAGCAATTGCACTGCAAACTCAACGTCGCGCAGCCCCCCGATACCCAACTTTAACTCGCGTTCCCGCAGCTCCTGAGGCACATGCTCTATCACACGCCGACGCATCGCCTGCACATCCGCCACGAAGCTGTCTCGTTCGGAAGCCACCCACACCATCGGGTCGAGCTCTGCACGATACGCCTCGGCCAAGGGTAAGTATCCCGTCATCGGGCGGGCTTTGAGCAGCGCCTGAAACTCCCAGGTGTGCGCCCAACGCTTGTAGTACGTGACGTGGGATTCCAGGGTGCGCACCAACGCGCCGGATTTGCCCTCCGGGCGCAGGGCAGCGTCCACCTCAAAGAATGATTTCGACCCGATCCGGATCAGCTCTCCAGCTAGCCTCGTGGTTGCCTCGTCGGCAGGCTCCGCAATGAAGACCACGTCTACATCAGAGATGTAGTTCAGTTCGCGCGCACCGCACTTACCCATGGCCATCACCGCAAGCTGAGCCGGCACTTCTTCGCCATAAACTTTGCGTACTCCCACCGCCAACGTGGCTGTGAGTGCGGCGTCGGCCAGATCTGCCAACAGCCCCGAAATCACTGCAAAAGGAACTGGCGGTTGCCCCGGACGACGCGAATTAAAGGGGTATGTGCCAGCCACATCGTGAGCGGCAATGCGCATCAACAAACTACGGTAGGCGATTTTCAACGCGCGCTCTTGTTCGGCCGTGGCCGCGGCTGCCCGATAAGTACCCGGGGTGCTGCAATCAGCCTGGGCGCTATCCCCCGGAACCCCGGCAGGTTCTGCGGCCACACTAGCCAGCATCTGCTGCATCAGCTCCGCTGAGGTTGGCAATGGCAGCTGCAACAAGGTCCACAGTTCCGGATGCGCCACGAGGTGATCGCCCATAGCCCGAGAGGCCCCTAGTAGCGCGATCAGGCGCACCCGGAAGGCTAGATCATTACGTAAGGCGGTATCGAAAGCCTCCCATTGTCCCAGGGAAACCAAGCACTCCTGCAAGCGCACGATGTTATTGAGAGCAAGATCGCCGTCACCAGCTCCGGACAACGCCCACAGCACATCCAGGGACTCGGCGTTGTACCAGCCCAGCTGTTCTAAATCAGCAACTGCTGTAGCTGCCTGCAGGCTGAGCGCGCCCGGGGTGGGCAAACTGGACCGGGAGGAACGAGGGCTGGACATGTGACTCCTTGAATCGCGCTTGCGCGGCTTATTTCGAGATGAGTGCCGTACCGAATTAGTAACCGAGGTCTGTGCGTAGCTCCCACGGGGTAACCTGCGCCTGGTAGTCCTTCCACTCCCGCCACTTATTGCGCAGGAAGACTTCAAAGACGTGCTCGCCGAGCGAGTCGGCGACGAGTTCCGATTTTTCCATCAAGATCAGCGCCTGATCGAGGCTTTGTGGCAGATCTTCATATCCCATGGCGATGCGCTCACGACGGGTGAGCAGGGAAATATCGTCCTCTGCGGGATCGGGCAACTCATATCCCTCTTTGATCCCTTTCAGTCCGGCAGCCAACAAGACCGAGTACGCCAGGTAAGGGTTCGCAGAGGAATCCAGGTTTCGGATCTCGATGCGCCGGGAGTGCACTTTGCCTGGGCTGTACGTCGGCACGCGCACCAGCGCGGAGCGGTTGGAGATACCCCATGTCGCGGCGGTCGGGGCCTCATTGCCGAACATCAACCGTTTGTAGGAATTCACAAACTGATTGGTTACCGCCGAGATCTCTGGCGCATGGTTAAGGATGCCCGCGATGAACTGCTTCGCGGTACGGGACAGGTTGTACTCGTCGTCTGGATCATGGAAGGCATTGGTGTCCCCCTCGAACAGGGACATGTGCGAATGCATCGCTGATCCTGCATGCTCTTGATAAGGCTTAGGCATGAAGGTGGCATAAACGTTGTTTCGACGTGCCACCTCCTTAACCAGGTAGCGGAACGTCATGATGTTATCGGCCATGGTCAGCGCATCTGCGTAGCGCAGATCAATTTCTTGCTGACCGGGGCCGATCTCGTGGTGAGAGAATTCCACCGAAATGCCCATGGCTTCTAGTGCGGCGATGGCATCGCGTCGAAAATGCGGCGCCTCGTCATGCATGGCTTGATCGAAGTAGCTACCCGAGTCGGTGGGCTCTGGTGGCGAACCGTCTGCGGGGAGATCCTTCGTCAGGTAAAACTCGATCTCCGGGTGGATGAAGCAGGTGAAACCTTCATTCGCGGCTGCGTGAATGTTGCGGCGCAGTACCTGGCGCGGGTCCGCCCAGGATGGCTCTCCATCGGGCATCGTGATATCGCAGAACATGCGAGCAGAATGAGGTTCCGGGTCATCGTGCTCGAAGGGCAGCACCTGGAAGGTCGACGGGTCAGGACGCGCGACGGTGTCGGATTCGGAGACGCGGGAAAAGCCCTCGATCGCGGAGCCGTCGAAACCGATACCTTCCTCAAACGCTGCCTCAATCTCCGCAGGCACCACGGCCACGGATTTGAGGTATCCCAGGATGTCAGTAAACCAGAGGCGAATGTAGCGGATATCGCGCTCTTCTAGCGCCCGGAGCACAAATTCCTGTTGGCTATTCATAGCTACAACAGTACGTATTCTGCGCCTGCAGATGCGTAGAACTGCCAGGAGATACCGGGCGTGCGTTTTCTTCGATAAGCTTAAAGACGAACTCACCTGCGAGTTTTCTTTTGATTCGTGCTCGCAGTTCCGACGTTAGTGCAGGCAGGTACCCCCATGAGCGATTCAACCCAGTCCCTTTCCACTGCGATGGAAGTCGAAGTGAAGTACGCGGCATCGCAGACCACCGAGGTCCCCGAGCTCGCGCTTATCGACGGCATCGCTGCGGTCTCCAGCACCGCAGTGCACAACTTGTCCGCCCGCTATTTTGATACTGCGGATCTTCGCCTCACCCGGTCGAAGATCACCCTGCGGCGCCGCACAGGCGGCAAAGACGCTGGTTGGCATCTAAAGCTGCCTGCGGAGCACGGACGAATGGAAATCGCACTACCACTGGGTGCGGAGTCTGAGCAGGCCCCGGCCGAAATCCTCAACCCAATTCGGGCCATCGTGCGAGACCTGCCGCTGCAGGTCATTGCACAGGTAGATAACGAACGCCACGAGAGTGTGCTGGCAGATGACTCCGGTACTCCGCTCGCCGAGTTTTGCGATGATCACGTCACCGCTTGGTCTCTTTTGCCTGCTGGAACCAAGCAAATGTGGCGGGAATGGGAGCTGGAGTTGACGCAGGAAGCCTTAGAGCGCGAGGACACCTCCTTAAATGCGCAGCTGCTCCAGTCCGCGCACCAGGTGTTCCAGGAGGCGGGAGCGGTCGCTTCGGACAGCCCCTCCAAGCTCGTGGCGGCGCTGGGCAATTCCATCAACTACGCTCCCCTGCCCCCGGCTATGGCGGAACTCGATCCAGATACTGCGGCCCATGCCGTGGTCAACGCGTTGCGGATCAACCGTGACCGGTTGTTGGAAGTCGATCCAGCCGTGCGCCGTGATGACTATGATTCTGTGCACCAAATGCGAGTGGCTACTCGCGAGCTACGCAGCCTGATGCAGACCTTTGAAGGCATCCTCGTTGGCGAGGAATACCTGGAGCTAGAAGAAGAACTCAAGCTGCTCGCAGCCACCCTGGGTGTGGCACGAGACGCCGAGGTGGTGGCCGAGCGTTTCCAAATGCTCATCGGCTTGGACGACGACCACATCATCGATGAGGCTGCCAGCACACACTTGGAAAATGACATGCAGCGCAAATACGAACGCGCACATCGCACCATTGTCCGAGTGCTCAATTCCAAGCGCTACTTCGCCTTGCTCGCAGGTTTGGAAAACCTCATCGCGCATCCACCGCTGGCCAGTGCAGAGCAACGTTCTGAGGTCGAGGAAGAGGTCACCAAGGAGCAGGTGAAGTTTGAGGAAGAATCCGCCCTATTCGAGCACCTAGACTCCGCCTACAAGAAATTGATGAAGCGCCACAACGTGGCGGTTTCTGAATGGGAAGAGACGGAAACCCCGCTGCGCGAGCGGGAAGAGAACTTCCACAACATGCGGAAGGCAGCGAAGAAGCTGCGTTATTCAGCTGATGCCGTAGGTCGTGCCACGGGACTCAAGACCAAAGATCTGTACGCCGCATGTAAGAAGATGCAGTCCGTCCTGGGCGATTTCCAAGATTCGGTGACTTCACGTGATGAGCTGCTCGCGCTGGCGAAATCGGCACGCAAGCATGGGGAAGACACCTTCGCTTATGGTGTGCTGTACCAGCGGGAGCGCGAGTTGGGAGCGGAAGCGTTACGCGGATACGCCGAGGCGGCGCGTGACATCGAAAGCGCCTATAAGAAGTTGGCAAAGTCCAAGAAGCGGGAAGCCGCGCGGGCTGCGGCCAAAGCCAAGAAGTCCGCGCGCTAACTCCTACTTGTCTTTGTCCCAGGCTGGGGTGACGCCCCAGTCGTCGTCCTTCTCGTCGTAGTTGTCGGCGGCCTTCGTGCGTTCGGCTGCCTTCGCTAGCGCTTGTTCAGCCTCTTGACGGGAAGCATAAGGCCCCATCCGGTCGTCCCAGGAAAGCTCCTGCCCCTGCGCCACCTGGCCACTCGATGGGCTGTAGTACCACTGCAGATCTGCGTCGTCCATGACAACTCCTTCAATCAATCGGGAAACGGGTGACCTCCACGGTACTTGTTTTTCGGCCTTCACAGGCTCTCGGCAGCGCCCTTCAGTAAAGTGGTAGCCACTTGTTAGTAACCACGTTTCATCTGAGCCAAGGAGCCTTGAAATCCATGCCGGTGTGGCCCTCCCCCGATTCAACGATTTCCGCGAGAATCTCTGAGCTGCATCAAGCGGCTTATGATGCCACCGCGCCAGAGGTCGCCACTGCGCCCGCCACGTGGACTCTTCTCGGTGAGCACACCGATCAATTTGGCGGCATCGTGATCAGTGCCGTCGCCGACCACCAGGTTGCCGTTGCTGCCAGCCCGCGTGACGACGACACCGTCATGGTCACCCTGCACGGGCATGATTGCACCGGCGAAGCACTGTCAGTCACGGGCGGTATCACCCTCGCGGAGATCGCCCAATACGCTGCTTCCCAACAGCACATCGATGGCATTGATACCCTGCCTCCGAGCCAGCTTCCCCTCGGTGGGATCGAAGTACGTCTTGCCGGTGTGGTGTGGTCCATGGTCAATCGCCAATACCTCAGTCGCGACACCAAGGGCTTTAATATCACCGTGCTGTCTGAAATCCCAGCCGGGGTGGGATTGGGCGATGACCTCGCCGCGGAGGTGGCGTTCGCGAAGATCCTCATTCAGGGCTCAGGCCACAAACTCGACCCGCCACTGTTGGCACGGTTGGCTGAGCTGTGCGCGTCCTCGGCAAGCACCTTTTCGACGTCCGCAGCGCCCCGCGCTCGATACACCACTGCGCTCCGGGGTGCCCCGAGTTCCTACAGCATCGTGGACTACGCGGATGATTCTGTAACTAAAGCACCGCTGCTCCGGGAGTCTGCTAAAGACTTCGGTGTCTTCTTGGTTGTGCCACCAGTTGCTCCTTCCACCACAGCAAATATCACTGAGCGCTCCGCTTTTCTCGCCGCCGCAGCCGCAGCCTTTGGCGTCGATAATCTGCGTCGGCTACCGGATGCCGCGCAGCGCGTAGCGCAATGGCTCACCGCTGTACACCAGGCCTCGGGGCCAGACGGGTTGCCTGCCGTCACTGAGGCCTCAGGGTGGCTGAGCTTTTATGAGTCGGAGACTGCTCGGGCCGCGCAGGCAACGATGGCACTGCGGGCACGTAAAGTCCCAGAGGTACTACAGCTAGTCAATGATTCCCAAGCAGAGTTAAGCAGCTTGTACCATGCTGTTCCGGAGCAGGAAGCAGCGCTCGTTAAGTTGTGTAGAACTCGCGGAGCAGCCGCAGCCCGCAGCTCTTACGCTGGGGTGAGCAGCGCAGTCCTCGTTCACGCTGAGCAACGCAAATGCGAGAACCTCATCGCTGATCTTGCCGAGGACGGCCTGCTGGTCATCCGTCTCAGTAGCTGCTAGGCGGGCCAGGCAAAGGACACTGTTCGCGCAGCGATATCGGCGTCGACAAGCCGGACCTGAACCTCCGTCGCTTCTTCGGGGGTGCCAGCGCAGCCACACAGCATTGGTGGTTGTTCCAGGAAGATCCGGCACTTGCTCTGCTCGGGAGTAGTAGCCAGAACCACGGCGGTGAACGTATCTCCAACGTGTGGTTTGAGCACGGTTGCTTCCGTAAGCCGGAGGCAGGCGCGATCCACGTTGCCGGCCAAGGCCGTGGTACGTCGCATGGATTCCGCTACCTCCGGGAATTTAGCGCGCGCCCATTCCGGTACTTCCTCCCCCTTAGCGATGGCTAGGCAGGCCTCGGTGGCAAAGCGGTCTACTAGGCGGCGCAGCGGGGCAGTTACATGCGCGTAGTATCCTCCTACGCCAGCATGGACATCCTCTGGTGCAGCCGGAGCACCAGCAATGACCTCGTAGTCCGCGCCGCGCAGCAGCTTTTGAGCTTCTCGCATTACAGCCATACCGGCGTTAGTAGTCACGTCAAGCCCGGCGATGAACTCTCCTACCGGTTGCTCTGGCGTGTAATCAAAGCCCAGGGCTTGCGCCTCCACTGCGAACTGACGCAGTGACTTCTTATCTGCTGGACCCAACGTACGCAGGATACCAAGCTGAGCCTTGGCGATCATCTGCCCCGCGACCATCCCCGTAAGCAAGGAAATCTCGGAATTCCATTCCATCACATCCAACCGTGGTTCCAGCTCAAGCTCATAACGGCCATCTTCACGACGGTCCACACGTTGGCTCGGCAGCCTGAGATTAACCGCGCTACGACGCAATGCGCTGGCTTGACGGAGTCTGCCTACCTCCGGAAGCAATCGGATCGAAGGGTGCATCTTGCCAGAATTGAAGTCTCGCTGCACACCGTCATAGTCCAATCGTGCACGACTGCGCACCAAGGCACGCTCCACATCCGTGTGAGTCACCTCGCCTTGTTTGTCCAGCTCAATAGTCCACAACACGGCCGAGCGATCCACCTCTGGCAACAAGCTGGCCGCGCCTTCTGAGATTTCCGCCGGGTGCAAACGTGCTGGCTCATCAGGGAGGTAAATGGTCTGCCCGCGCACAAATGATTCCCGTTCGAGCTCGCTGCCCGGAGCGATGAATGCCGCTACATCAGCGATCGCATAATAGACCCGGTATCCCTCACCAGCAGGTTCGATGCACACTGCCTGGTCTAGGTCCATCGATCCGACCGGATCAATCGTCACGAATTCTATATCCCGCTTGTCAGCTCGTTGCTCCGCGAAGTGATCCTGAGCTGCCGCAGCCTCAGCATGTTGCTCCGGGGAGAATTCTGTGGGGACGTTGAATTCTTCTGCAACTGGTCGGAAGTTGAGGGTGGCCGCATAAAGCTTCATGAGAAGCCATTGTTGCAGCTGCGGGCGAAAACCGCCACGAAACCGCAGGAATGAGGGCGAACGAGCCAACCTATGAGCCGGATTATGTTCCCTTTCGGGCGGTAATCATCTATCTGGACTAGCCGTTGCCGACTAGCCTCAAGCAGCTACCCGTGGACGTCAGACGAGCAGCCTGAAAATGCCCACGCAGCCACACTCAGAAAGTGCAGCCTCTTGCCTTGCTCCCAGTGGGGTTTACCTGGCCACTTCGGTCACCCGAAATGCCGGTGCGCTCTTACCGCACCCTTTCACCCTTACCCGGTTGCCCGGGCGGTTTACTTTCTGTTGCACTATTCCCTCAGGTCGCCCTGGGTTGCCGTTAGCAACCACCGTGCTCTGCGGAGTCCGGACTTTCCTCGACACCTGTCAAACGCCTTAAAAGGCCGCTACATGGCGCCGCGATTACCCGGTCGGCTCGTTCGCGTTTCGTAAGTATACACCGGGAACTCAATGCCCCCGCTTGATCCATTCCTCTAGGTGCGGAGCCTCGGCTCCGACAGTGGTGTGATCACCGTGTCCGGTACGCACGATAGTTTCTGCCGGAAGCGTCAAGATGGACTTCTGAATGGAATCAATGATGGTGTCAAAGGAGCTATAGGAACGCCCGGTCGCCCCCGGTCCGCCCTGGAATAGGGTGTCTCCCGAGAAGAGTTCGCCTGCTTCCGGAAGATACAGGCAACAGGAGCCGGGGCTATGACCTGGGGTGTTGAGGACCTGCAGGTCAGTGCCTGCGATCTGAAACTTCTGGAGATTCACCAAATCTTCATGAGCCAACGCCCCGTGGGTTTCTTCCCACAACATTTGATCGCCAGGATGAACAAAAATGGGCGCATTGAGCTGTTCGGAGAGTTCGGGTGCCACGGTGATGTGGTCATTGTGAGCGTGCGTGCAGATGATGCCTTTGACCTTTCGGCCGGCTACGGCAGCAATAATCGGGTCAGCATCATGGGCGGCATCAATGACATAAACCTCGGAGTCATCGCCTACGACCCAGATGTTATTGTCCACTTCCCACTCGCCACCATCGAGCGCGAAAATTCCATGCGTTACTACGTGATCAATTCGAAGCGTCATAGCTACAGCACTACCACCGATCGCAGGACCTTGCCGGTCTTCATAGTCTCAAAGGCCTGCTCCACCTCGTCGAGGCCGACACGTTCGCTCACAAAGTCACCGAGTGGGAACTGTCCCTGCAGGTGCAGATCCACGTACATCGGGAAGTCACGCTCTGGCAAGCAGTCGCCGTACCAGGAAGACTTGAGGGAGCCTCCGCGGCCAAAGACGTCGATAGCCGGGACGTCGATACGAGCGGCAGGGCCTGGTACACCGACCATCACGACGGTGCCCGCCAAATCACGGGCGTAAAACGCCTGGTTCCAGGTCTCTGGGCGTCCGACTGCGTCGATTGCTACATCCACACCAAACCCGCCAGTGAGCTCGCGGATAGCGGCGACGGTAGAGTCTTCGTCCCCGGCTCCCGTGGCGCCCGAGGAGTTGATCGTGTGCGTCGCGCCGAACGTGCGAGCAAGTTCCAGCTTTTCCTCCGAAAGATCCACTGCGATGATCGTTGTCGCACCGGCAAGCTTTGCCCCTGCGATCGCAGCCATCCCGACGCCGCCCACTCCAAATACAGCTACGGAATCACCACGTCCGATATTGCCGGTGTTCACTGCCGCGCCAAGGCCCGCCATCACACCGCATCCCAGCAAGCCTGCTGCCGCGGGGTCTTCCTCCGGGTTGACCCGAGTGCACTGCCCCTCGTGAACCAGCGTCTTCTCCGCAAAGGCACCAATCCCCAAGGCCGGCTTCAGCACAGTGCCATCCTCCAATGTCATAGGGACGGAGGCATTATGCGTGTTGAAGCAGTACTTTGGTTCACCCTTCTTGCAGGCGCGGCATTCGCCACACACCGCACGCCAATTGAGGACTACAAAGTCCCCCTCGGAGACGTGAGAGACTGCCGAGCCAACGGATTCCACAATCCCCGCTGCCTCGTGCCCCAGCAGGAACGGGAAAGCATCTTCAATGTCCCCGTCGCGATAAGCCAAATCCGTATGGCACACACCGCACGCCTGGATCTTCACCACCACGTCATTGGGTCCCGGATCAGGGATTACTACGTTCACCCGCTCAACCGGCGCACCCTGTTCCCGCGCAATGATTCCGGCCACTGTTTGAGACATGCTGAACTCCTTTTTAACTGGAAGATTGAGTGCCACCACCCTACCCGACCAGCACGTTCAGCGCTGAAGCATCCTAAAGGTGTGCCGTGTCATTGACCAGTCGCACGATGCTCGGACCATCGGCGTAGAACTCAGCAATGGACATCGACGCCAAATCCAAGTGGATCCGATGCACCACAGCTGCCGGCACGTCTAGCGCCATGCGCAGCACACACTTGATCGGAGTGACGTGCGAAACCAGGAGGATGTTCGCGGCGCCGTATTCCTCGGTCAGCGCCTCAACGCACTTCTTCACCCGGCGGGCTACTGCCTGCACGGATTCGCCGCCGGTCGGGGCAGCCTTAGTATCGGCAAGGAATGCTGCATGCGCAGCGGGGTCGCTCTCCATCACCTCAGAGAATGTGCGCCCTTCCCAGGTGCCAAAGTCCAGTTCGCGAAGCTCATCAACCACCCGCACCGGAACATCGAGGGCCTGAGCAATCGCAGCCGCAGTTTGGCGGGCCCGTTGTAGCGGCGAGCACACGATGGCATCAATGCCACCCCGGCGAGCCAGTCGCTGAGCGACGGCCGCCGCCTGCGCTTCCCCTTTCGCCGTGAGCGCGGGATCGCTCATCCCCGAATACTGCTTAGCCACCGACATCGCTGTCTCCCCATGTCTGATAAGGATGAAGCGTGTCGGACGCATGCTGGCCCCATGCCACGAGGGTGCTGCCGCGGGTTCGGGTTTAGTGGCAGCTGCTTTCTTTTCTGCGCCCAGGATTCCTACTGGTTTTCCGGCAGCGCAGGCATCCATCGCAACATTGGATAGTGCGTCGGCTTTCTTGTTTTTCTCGCGCGGAATCCAGTGGTAGTTCACCCGCTTGAACCCACGGGCGATCTTTTTAGCCGCCAGAGCCAGCTCTTTCATATCGGGGTGCTTGATTTTCCACTTGCCCGACATTTGTTCCACGACGAGCTTGGAGTCCATATACACATCCACCTCGGTAGCGCCAAGCTCAGCAGCGGCCTCGAGGCCACGCAGCATGCCGTGGTATTCCGCGACATTGTTGGATGCTTTGCCTACTACGTAGGCAATTTCTCGCAGTACCTTCCGGTCCGCGTCATAGACCACGGTTCCCGAGCCAGCGACTCCGGGATTACCCCGGGAGCCACCGTCAGATTCGATGATGAGCTTCATACACGCACCAAGAAGGTGCCACAGTCTGGGCAGCGTGGCATCTCAGTTGCGGAAGCATGTCGGATCTCGGATAGCGCTGCAGGTGGCAACACGATGTGGCAGCCACCGCAGGAGCGCCCGGAAAATGCCGCGGCACCGACACCGAAAATGGAACGCTGATCGTCGTACTCCGCAAGGATGTCTGCGGAGAGCTGCCCACGCAGCTGCGCTACCCGCTCCGCGGAATCAGTAGCAGAGTGTGCTTCTTCGGCTGCCTCCGCAGCACGCGCAGCAGCGGCTACCTTCTGTTCCAGTTCATCGAGCAACGCGCCGTTTCGCTCCGCGTTGGCACGCATAGCGTTGACTTCGTCATGGGCTTCTTTGAGTTCCTGCTGCATGTCGGACAGACGACGCGACGTAGTAGCCAGGTCATGCTCCAGGTCACGGCGCTGTTGCGGGTCAACTGCGGCTCCTAGTCCCGCGGTATCGGCTTTGTAGCGGCGATTGAGCTTAGCTATGTCGTCTTGGATGCGCCGGATATCCAGCTCTACATCTGCAACGTTGAGCTGGTTGGCTGCTGCGAGCTCACGCTGGCGATCTCGCTGCGACTCCAGTTCCTGCAATTCTTGTTTTTCCTGAGATCCGGATTTCAGTCCGAGGTCCAGGGTTCGCTCCAAATTAGCTAGCTCCAGCAGGAGTCGCTGGTCAGCGCTAGTGATGTTCATGGTTTTCTCCTACTGGGCGTGTGCGGACACGGTCCACGGGTCGGTACGGATTTCAATGATCTCGGTGTCTATGCTGGCTACGCTGTCGATGTCACTGTCAGCGATCACCCCGGCGGCCTGCGCGCACCACGGGAATTCGCTCGCCCAGTGCGCGGTATCGATCACTGCTGGTCCCCCGGCGCGCAAGTACTCGTCCACCGGGTGATGTCGCAGGTCCGAGGTGACGTAAACATCAACCCCCAGCGTAGCCACAGTATCCAGGAAGCTATCACCTGCCCCCGAAGAAACAGCGACTTTCTTAATCATGGCCTCGGGATCGCCCGCGGCACGGACGCCCCACTCGGTCACTGGCAGGGCATCTGCTACCTGTTGGGTGAACTCTCGCAGCGTCATAGGTTCAGGAAGCTCGCCAATGCGCCCCAGGCCACAAGCAGTTTCCGGATCTTCAAAAGAGGCGATGGTCACGCAGTCAAAGGCCGGCTCTTCATAAGGGTGCGCGGACACCAGCGCTTCCTGGATTCGCTGCCTTAGGGTTACCGGGGCTACAAACTCCACGCGCAGCTCCGGTTCGTGATGTAGCTGTCCCTGGCTTCCGACGAAAGGATCTGCAGCGGCCTCTGGACGAAACTGTCCTTGACCTTCAAATTGGAAAGCGCACTCCGCGTAGTCGCCTAGCGCGCCAGCACCGGCGGCAAAGACCGCCGCTTTAAGTTGCTCTGCTGCCGCCACTGGCACCATCACGCCCCATTTATCAACCCCTGTTGCTGGCTTCGGAGCAATTGGCCGCCCCGGCACGATCCCAACCAGTTCCGCCAGGCGATCATTGACGCCAGGACGTGCAGAATCCGCATTGGTGTGGGCTGCGAACAGTGCTACGCCCCCGTTGAGCAAGGTGTGAATGACTTTACCTTTGGGAGTATTCGCTGCCACCGAGTTCACCCCACGGAGCAACAGCGGGTGGTGCACGATGAGGAGCTGCGCACCTATTTCTACTGCGCGCTCGGCCACTGCTTGCGTGCAGTCGAGGGCAAAAGCTATCTTGCTCACCTTCGCCTCGGGATCACCACAGATTAACCCGACATGGTCCCAGGACTCTGCGAGGTGCGGTGGGTAGGCGCGGTCCATGACCGCGCAGATTTCGCCAACTGTGCTCACCTATATCTCCTTCAAAAGTTCCGCGATCTGGTTCGCGGGACGTACCGCCAGCCGCCAATAGCTGTGGTCCAGCCCCGGGAATGTATCGCACCTCCGAATCGCAATGCCAGCGGCCTTGAGCTTGAGTCGCAGCTCCTCGGCTGCTGCAGCATCGGTGGCGGGTGGCCGAACCAGAACAAAGGGCGCTTGCGTTGCGGAAGCGATCTCGAATCCGGCGCGACCAAGCGCTTCCGTCATGGTAGCCCGCTCCGCTGCGATGATGCCGCGTTCCTTTTCTACATCGTCGACGGCTCCCAACGCTATAGCCGCGATGGCCCGCAATTGTAGCGTCCCCAGCGGCCACTGAGCCCGCCCCCGCTCCAGCTTTGCGACGACCGCTGGATGCGCGATCGCATAGCCACAGCGCAACCCGGCGATCGCCCAAGTTTTGGTGAAACTGCGCAATACCAACAGGTCCGTACGAGAAGCAGCAGTCGCGCACAGCGACTCGGAGTCATCGGTGACATCCAGGAATGCCTCATCAACCACCAGAAACTTGCCCTGCGCCAGCGCAAGGAGGTCGTTCTTATCGTGCAGCACACCGGTGGGGTTGGTGGGGTTGCCCACCACCACCATGTCAGTATCACCGAGTTCGACTACGCCTTCGAGTTCGAAGGGCGGTGGCAAAATCACGTTGTGCACGGGGATATTCGCAGCCTCGAACACCACGTTTGGCTCTGTGAAGCCAGGGTGGATAAGCGCGACTGCTTGGGGACGAAGCTTAGGCAGTAGCGCAAACCCTTCGGCCGCCCCGGAAAGGAGCAGCACCGACTCTGGGGCAACGCCGTGGAGCTGTGCGACGGCTTTCCGGGCCGCATTCTCATCGGAGGCATCCGGGTAGCTAGCTAGGTCGCCGATGGCGTCGATAAGCACGCGCTGCAGCCACTCCGGAGGCTTGGAGCCACGCACGTTGACGGCGAAATCGACGCGGGCGCCACGGGCCTCAACGTCGCCATGGAATCGGTAGGGATCAGGAACACTCACTCGCTCCACTCTATTGTCTGACACACTTGAGTGTGTGAATATCCTCCTTGTTGACGTTGACGGCACCCTCATCGATTCTTTCCCGGGCATCCGCGCTAGCTTTCTGCACGCACTGACGGAAATGAATTGGCCTATCCCGAGTGAAGAACGCATCTCTCAGATCGCCGGACCTCCCATGATTGATACGATGCTCGACCTCGGTATGGCCCCAGGCCAAGCCCAGCTAGCGCTTGCCCACTATCTAGATCACTACGGCCACACGGGGTGGAAGATGAGCTCGCCGTTCCCTGGAATGCACGAGTTTCTCAACTGGGCTCGGCTCCAAGGGTTCCTGCTGTGCACTGCCACCAGTAAGGGCGAATTCTTTGCCGAACAAGCACTGCGCGAACATGGGTTTTGGGAGTTGTTTGACTTCTTGGGAGCTGCGCAAGAAGACGGGGAACGTCGCTCTAAATCTGCGGTAATTGCGCACGTCTTGGACACGATGCAGCTTCGCGGACAGGAAAGCGCTATCCTCATGGTCGGTGACCGTATCCACGATATTGAAGGCGCGCGCAGTTTCGGGATTGAGACAGTCGCCGTCGCGTGGGGATACGGCAGTGAAAGTGAACGCAAGGAAGCAGCCTTCGAGGCTGCAACGCCAGTGGAGTTGGAGAGCATTGTCGATGAATGGGCACGCCAGCATTAACGGTTTTGATACCGAACGTACGGAAAGCCTCTACGTCGTTTTCGTATGTACCGGTAACATTTGCCGCTCCCCCATGGCAGAGATTATTTTCCGCGATGCCATCGAAGAAGCCGGCCTAACCCGATTTGTGCGGGTGCGTTCCTGTGGCATCGGCGGCTGGCATATTGGGCAGAGCGCTGATCGACGCGCCATCGCAGAGCTTCGCAACGCGGGCCACGACGGATCCCAGCACCGCGCATCACAGCTCTCCGACCAGCATCGTTCCGCGGATCTCTTCGTTGCCCTCGACGGCAATCATGTCCAAGACTTGATCAACCGCGACATCTACCCAGAACGCATCCGCTTGCTGCGTTCTTTTGATCCCGCGGCAACGGAAAACGCAGAAGTTGCGGACCCCTACTATGGCGAAGCCTCCGACTTCACTACCACCCGCGCTCAAATTGAGGCCGCAGTTCCGGGCATGCTCTCCTGGGTGAAGACGATGCTCGCGAGTGCTTCCGCCCGCTAATTGTTTTTCCTGCCCCGCGCATTAGACTGGGGAAATTATGAATGCCAAAGCATGGAAGACGTTCCTGCAGCCCGGATGGATCATCACCTTCCTCATCATCATCGCGTTTACCTACGCGGCATTCAGCCTGCTCGCCCCGTGGCAGCTCCACAAGAATGACGTGGTCAGTCACCGCAATGAGCTAATTTCCGAGCATTTTGATAAAGCCCCGGTGGCCTTCGACCAGGTATTCGGCCCCGACGGCGCATTGCCTGCCGACAACGAGTACCTGCGAGTCGCAATCACCGGCACCTATTTGCCGGAGCAGGAAGTAATCATGCGGGTGCGTCCAGTTGAGTCGGGACCGGCTTATCATGCTCTTACCCCCTTCAAGATGAACGACGGCACGGTTGTGTTGGTCAATCGCGGCTGGACCCGCCCGGAAAACGGGCACCTGCCAGCAAATTTCCCTAAGCCCCCCGCTGGGGAGCACACCATCGTCGGTTATGCCCGTATCGACGAGCCGTCCCCACAGATTGCCCCAACTATGGAAGACGAGCACCAGATGGTCACCGGCATCGACACCGAGGAGATTTCCCAGCTCACGAACCTAAACCTGGCCAAGGACTACGTACAGCTTGCCGAAGAGCAACCCGGCGTCCTCACCGCCTTCCCGCTTCCCAAACTGGACAACGGCCCTCACCTTTCCTACGGCATTCAATGGATCGCCTTCGGCCTGCTCGCGCCCATCGGGCTCGGCTACTTCGTATACGCGGAACTTCGGGAGCGTCGCCGCGAGCGCGAAGAGCAGAAGGAGCTCGCGGAGGAATCGCCGGCAGAAGCGCAAACACCCCTCACGGCACCGACACGGAGCCGCTACGGCACCACCAAGTCACACCAAGCTAACTGGCAGCGTGACGAGGAAGAACGCTTCTAAGTCCGATCACCCCGATGGCAACGAGCACTTGTGTTGCGCGCGCTAACCTGACGGCATCCCGGATGGTGCCAGTGCCTGGCTGTGGACCGCTTCCCAGCGTCGGCCGCTGCTCCACGCCGTAGGAGTAGTGAGTTTCCCCGCCCAGCTGCACACCCAAAGCAGCTGCCGCGGTCGCCTCTACTGGACCAGCGTTAGGACTAGGGTGTTGTGGCGCGTCCTCGCGCCATGCGGTGATCGCTGCCGCTCCACGACGCCGGGTAGCCGCGAGTAGTACGTGCGTCGCCGCAGTAAGCCGCGCGGGCACAAAAGCGAGCACGTCATCGAGCTGCGCCGCTGCCCACCCATAGTTGCTATACCTATCGTTTCGATACCCCACCATCGCGTCGAGGGTATTCACACAGCGATGCAGCACCACTCCCGGAGCGCCGGCGATGGCCGCCCACACGATGGGAGCTATAGCAGCGTCAGAGGTGTTTTCCGCAATCGATTCCACCGCAGCGCGCGCCATGCCGGCCGCATCCAAAAGCTGCGGGTCACGGGAGCACAGCCATGGGATCCAAGCTCGAGCGGCGTCGAGATCGCCGCACTCTAGGTCCGTAGCAAGCCGCACACCAGTCTCCTCAAGCGTGCGTCCGCCGAGAGCCGCCCACAACGCGAGGGCGGTGGTGAGCGCAGGGGCGCGTCGATAAGCAGCGCGCGTGACGACGACCATAGGTACCACTGTCGCAGCCACGAGCCCTACACCAGCCCACTTGCAATCCCGGTAGGTGCACTTTTCCACCGCACCCACAAACGAGCCGAAATAGGCCACTGGGTGATGACGTTGCGGATCGCCGAGAATCCGATCGAGAGCGAGTCCTGCGAAGATTGCTGTTGCGTGCACGAGTTCCATGCTAACCGGGAGCCCCTTCCGCGCACATGGTTTCATCAGCAATTCGCAATTGCGCCTAACCGGCTGGGTTTATGGATGGGCAGCTGCGCTGCGTTGGCCTGACACGCGAACCCCTTTTGCCGAACTTTCCAGGTGAGCAATATTCTGATTCAGCTGCATCCTGCAAAGTTCGGCAAAAGGGGTTCGCTGCAACACGGCATACTTGCTTGCTCCGAGCACGATTTCCCCGCAAAACAGAAACGCCCCGGATCAAATGATCCGGAGCGTTAATACCTGTGCGCCCTGACGGGCTCGAACCGCCGACCTGCTGGGTGTAAACCAGCTGCTCTTCCAGCTGAGCTAAAGGCGCAAACTTTCATCGCTGTGCGACTCGGAAAAGCGTATCATGCCCTGATTAGGCTTCCAAAATCACCAGCTCAGAAAGGATTTTACTTCTTGCTTCCCGGGCGCACTAGGCAGGAACCTTGCCACTGACCAACACGGGTTGCGGTGGTTTGCACCAAACCGGCGAGTTTTGCGGATTCGGCAATTTCACCGGCCACCAGGTGGCCCGGCTTGCCGGCACCAGGGGTGAGCAACCAAATGCGACCGCTTTCTGCGAGTGGGCGGATCGAATCCACGAGGCCGTCCACTAGATCACCATCGTCGTCGCGCCACCACAGCAGTACAACATCGCAGACTTCGTCAGTATCTTCATCAAGAAGCTCCTCGCCGATGCGATCCTCGACTGCTTCGCTGATTGCGGTGTCACAATCCTCGTCCCAGCCCACTTCCTGCACTATATGACCTGCTTCGATACCCAGAACCTGAGCATAATCCTGGGCGTTTGACTTAGTCACGCCCGGAACGTCGACCACTGTATCTGTCCTCCTCTTTACTGCGCTTGTGGCGCTGATGCATCCAGAAGCAAAAACTTGATTCAATCGTCGAAAATACCAGTTCTCCTGGGAAATTACAGACTTTAGGGGGATTTTAGAGGTAAACCACGCAGTTTCACAGGAAATTTAGGCTCGAAAATCAGCTTCTAAACTGTTGTGAAATATACCCCGAAGATTTGCAATTTCTGCAAACATTCCGCACGTCACCAGTAGTTTCCTATGCGGATGCAACACTGAACTTGCATAACCCGTATTCTGGAGGGACATATCGGAGCGCGCAGCTATGCACGCATGCCGAAGATTGACCAAAGAATTCATATTGGAGGAATGCCATGGCTGATGCAGCTGAGCCGAACCCCGGTAGCCATCTAACTGACGACTCCAACATCGCACTGATTCGTGACGGTGTTGCGTCCTATCTCAATGACTCCGATCCGGAGGAAACCCAGGAGTGGATGGACTCACTGGACGGCCTTTTGGAAGAGTCCAGCCCTGAGCGCGCCCGTTACCTGATGCTTCGTCTGCTTGAGCGCGCCACCGCCAAGCGGGTTGAGCTGCCTGCTTTAACCTCAACGGACTACGTCAACACCATTCCGACGACTCAAGAGCCTGAGTTCCCGGGTGATGAGGACGTCGAGAAGCGCTACCGCCGTTGGATGCGCTGGAACGCCGCCATCATGGTGCACCGCGCCCAGCGCCCCGGCATCGGTGTCGGTGGACATATCTCCACCTACGCTGGCGCAGCCCCCCTGTACGAGGTTGGTTTCAACCACTTCTTCCGTGGCAAGGACCACCCCGGCGGCGGCGACCAGATCTTCTTCCAGGGCCACGCCTCCCCAGGCATGTATGCCCGCGCTTTCCTAGAGGGGCGTCTCTCCGAGGATGACTTGGACGGATTCCGTCAGGAAGTTTCCCGCGAGCAGGGCGGCATCCCGTCCTACCCGCACCCGCATGGCATGAAGGACTTCTGGGAGTTTCCTACCGTTTCTATGGGCCTTGGCCCTATGGACGCTATTTACCAGGCGCGATTCAACCGCTACCTGCAAGACCGCGGCATCAAGGACACCTCCCAGCAGCATGTCTGGGCTTTCCTTGGCGACGGCGAAATGGACGAGCCAGAGTCTCGTGGCCTGATCCAGATGGCGGCGTTGAATAACCTCAACAACCTGACCTTTGTGATCAACTGCAACCTGCAGCGTCTCGACGGCCCGGTGCGCGGCAACACCCAGATCATCCAAGAGCTCGAGTCCTTCTTCCGTGGTGCCGGCTGGTCCGTCATCAAGGTGGTTTGGGGCCGCGAGTGGGATGCCCTGCTGGAAAAGGACAAGGACGGTGCCCTTGTCGACATCATGAATAACACGCCTGACGGTGACTACCAGACCTTCAAAGCCAACGATGGCGCCTACGTGCGTGAACACTTCTTCGGCCGCGATCCACGCACCCTCAAGCTGGTCGAAGATATGACCGACGAAGAGATCTGGGCCCTGCCACGCGGTGGCCACGACTACCGCAAGGTCTATGCAGCATACAAGCGTGCGATGGAGGAGACGGATCGTCCGACCGTCATTCTCGCTCACACCATCAAGGGCTACGGCCTCGGCCACAACTTCGAGGGCCGCAACGCCACGCACCAGATGAAGAAGCTGACTCTGGATGATCTGAAGCAGTTCCGCGATAAGCAGCAGATCCCGATCAGCGACGAAGAACTGGAGAAGGATCCTTACCTGCCGCCATACTTCCACCCTGGTGCTGATGCCCCCGAAATCAAGTACCTGCTGGAGCGTCGTAAGGAATTGGGCGGCTTCCTGCCGGAACGCCGCAGCAGCTACGAGCCAATCACGGTCCCAGATATTGATCAGCTCAAGTCCATGCGTAAGGGCTCCGGCAAGCAGCAGGTAGCCACCACCATGGCTGTGGTGCGTACCTTTAAGGAGCTCATGCGCGATAAGGAGCTAGCGGAGCGCCTCGTGCCGATCATCCCTGATGAGGCACGTACCTTCGGTATGGACTCGTGGTTCCCTACGCTCAAGATCTACAACCCACACGGACAGAACTACACCCCGGTGGATCATGATCTGATGCTCTCCTACCGTGAGGCCACCGACGGCCACATCCTGCACGAGGGCATCAACGAGGCAGGTTCGATGGCATCCTTCATCGCCGCCGGCACCTCCTATGCGACGCACGGTCACGCCATGATTCCGCTGTACATCTTCTACTCGATGTTCGGTTTCCAGCGCACCGGCGACTCAATCTGGGCTGCCGCAGACCAGATGACGCGTGGCTTCCTGCTCGGTGCTACGGCTGGCCGCACCACACTTACTGGTGAGGGCCTGCAGCACATGGACGGGCACTCCCCTGTGCTCGCCTCCACTAACCCTTCGGTGGTTAGCTACGACCCGGCATTCGCCTACGAAGTCGCGCACCTGATTCGTGAGGGCATTGACCGCATGTATGGCCCTGGCCGCGGTGATGACGTCATCTACTACCTGACGATTTACAACGAGCCAGTGTCCCAGCCTGCTGAGCCTGAGAACCTGGATATTGAAGGCCTGCACAAGGGCATCTACCAGTACAGTGCTGGCGAAGGCTCCGGCCACACAGCCAACATTCTTGCCTCGGGCATCGGTATGCAGCAAGCCTTGCGCGCTGCTGAGCTGCTTCGCGACGACTATGGCGTGGCCGCGAACATCTTCTCGGTCACCTCGTGGAATGAACTGGCCCGCGAGGGAGCTGCCCGCGATCTCGAGCAGCTCCGCCACCCTGCTACTGAGGTGGAAGCACCGTTCGTTGTTAAGCAGCTCTCAGGGGTTTCTGGTCCGTTTGTGGCAGTTTCCGACTTCGCCACCGCCGTCCCTGAGCAGATTCGCAAGTGGGTGCCTGGTGACTACACCGTATTAGGTGCAGATGGCTTCGGCTTCTCTGATACCCGCGCTGCGGCGCGTCGTTACTTCAACATCGATGCCGAGTCCATCGTCGTTGCAGTGCTGGCAGGCTTGGCGCGTGAAGGCAAGATCGACGTCTCCGTCGCCGATGCCGCCGCCGCTAAGTACAAACTGACGGACCCAACCTCCGTCTAATCCCCGACTAAAGAACAACCGCCCGCAGGATGCGCAGTGAAATGAACTGCTCCCCATTAGTTGGACTGAGAAATCAGTTTCCGACTAGTGGGGAGTTTTTCTTTTGAGAGCACGAAGTTCGTTGAGTCAGGTACAGCGGGAGCAGCTCGTTGAGTTATTTGAACAGGGG
>NZ_JBBHKW010000014.1:0-44090 GCF_037482625.1 Corynebacterium sp. H128
GACCACAGTTACCCGTCGGCCGGCAAGCACCGAAGCCACCGCATGGTCCCTTATCTTCTGTGTTGATCGTTGAACCACCACGAACCACCTTTCTGGTTTGTGGTGCATTCACAGCTTGACACCGCCCTTGGGATTTCGAGTTCATGAATTCGCGTTCACCGATTCGAGCGAGTGGATTCGAAAGCGCCGCCCCAACAAGCCACTCTGGGAGCACCAGAATGCCTCGACCGCGTGGAATCCAATCCCTAAACATGGCATATGAAAAAGGCACTGTGAGTCATACTGCAGCATGATGTGATTGCCTTAGCTTGCTGACTAGTGTCGGTGAGGTGAAGAACATTCGGGCGGTTGATGTCATAGCTGCTGGCGTGCTGGTTTCGCTATCATTCTTGGGATCGTCGATTTCCGCTGTGTGGGACTGGGACCTGTGGCTGACGATCACGCTGTTCGTGGTGCCACTGTGCCGGAAGCGTTGGCCTTTGTCGACCGTCATTGTGATGCTGGGGATCCTTGTGGCATGCGCATTGCGTGTCGAGATCACCATCGCATGCATTCTGGTCGCAGGGCTGGCGGCCTACATCGTGCGTCGGGATTTGCCTGAACCGCTGCGGGCAATCGCTACGGTCACTCTGCTTCTCGGGGACATCGTTGGCCTTTTTGTGTTCACTCCAGGTCTCACAGAAGTCGACCTGTTTAAACGGCTTGTCTACGTGACGTGGAGCGTTACAACCCTCATGGCGTGTGGGTTGATGGGTGAGCTGCGCAGACGCACGTTGGAAGCCCAGGAGATCGCGTTACAGAAGTCGCTGGAGACCCAACGTGAGGAATTTGAGAAGCGCGAGATCTCACAACGCAACCATATTGCCCGGGAGATCCATGATCTAGTGACGCATTCGCTGACCGTGATTGTTGCTCAGGCGGATGGCGGGCGCTACGCCGGTAGTGCAGAAGCGAAAGAGGAAGCGCTGGTGGCGATTTCAAAGGTTGGGCGGGAGTCTCTCCGGCAGATGCGATCGGTGGTGGGCCTCCTACGTGAAGGGGAAAGTCATGCGGCGTCGCCAAGCATCGGCTACGTGGACATCGCCAATCTGGTGCAGCAGACGTCGAGTAGCGGGCTCGCCATCTCCTATCGCGTGACCGGTGAGCCGCCAGAGCAGGTACCCGATGGAGTGTCGCTGGCGATGTACCGGATTGCGCAGGAGGCGCTGACAAATGCGAAAAAGCACGGCGTGGGCGGTGCTACTTTGGGCATCGATTGGCGGCCTGAGCAGGCAACTATTCGGGTTCAAAATCCATGTGACAGCCGCACTCCGGGTCTAGGCCACGGCATCACCGGCATGCGTGAACGAGCCGAACTCTGCGGTGGCACCTGTGAGGCGGGCATGCAGTCTGGCCAGTGGCGCGTCCTGGCAACGCTTCCGCTAGGGGCGCACGCATGAACATCGCGCTTGTCGACGACCAACTCCTGTTCCTGCACGGTATCAACCAAATCATCACCTCCCAACCCGACATGACGGTCGCTTGGCAAGCCACCAACGGGCTCGAGGCGTTGGACAAGGCCGCCGCTGACCCCGTCGACGTGGTGGTGATGGACGTACAAATGCCGCTTCTCGACGGCATCGCCGCCACCAAACGCCTCGCTGAGGCGGCCCCCGAAACAAAGACCATCATCCTGACCACCTTCGATGACGAGGAATACGTCCTCGGCGGCTTGGCCGCCGGGGCCAGCGGATTCATCCTCAAGGACGCCGAACCCGAGGTGCTGCTCGAATCGATCCGCACGGTGTATCACGGGGATGCGGTGATCTCTCCGCGGGCCACCAACCGGATTGTCACTCGGCTGCAAGCACCGCACCAGGTGCCGACTTCCGCCGCGGACCAGCGACTACTAGGTGAACTGACCAACCGAGAGCAAGAGATACTGGTGGCCATCGCCAAGGGCTGGACCAATGCTGAAATCTGCGAGCGCCTCTTTATCTCCATGCCCACAGTGAAAACACACGTGGGCAGGGTGATGTCCAAGACGGGGTCGCGGGATCGGGTGCATGTGGCGCTGCTCGCCTATCGCGCCGGGCTGGTGTCCCGAGAAGACCTGCTCGACTCCTAGCGGGCGTCATGCCTGGGTATGAGGTAGAAATCGTGCTCCGCGCCGATGAGTTCAGGGGCCGGCGGCGGCAGCATGATGGGTATGACAACGATCATCGAGACGAAGAATCTCACCAAAACGTATGGGACGGCTACTGTCGTCGATAAGCTGAATTTGGCGGTCACCCAAGGCAGTGTCCACGGGCTGTTGGGGCCGAACGGGTCCGGCAAGTCCACCACCATGAAGATGATGCTCGGGCTGCTCCGGCCCACCGCGGGCGAGATTTTTGTGCTGGGCCAGCCGATGAATCGCCAGACTCGCGGGCAGGTGCTCGCCCAGGTGGGTTCCCTCATCGAACAACCCTCCGCCTACCTGCACCTCACCGGCGCCGAGAACCTGCGCATCGCCGCCCGGCTGCTGCGCGCGGAACCGGCGAACGTTGAGCGCGCGATCGAGTTGGTGCGCCTGGAAAAGCACATGGACAAGCTGGTCAAGGACTACTCGCTGGGCATGAAGCAGCGCCTCGGCATTGCGCTGGCGCTGCTGCGTGACCCGAAGATCCTCATTCTGGACGAGCCCACGAACGGCCTTGACCCGGCTGGTATCGAGGAGATCCGTGAGCTCATCGTCAGCCTGGCGCGGGATGAGGGGCGCACCGTGTTGGTGTCGAGCCACCTGCTCTCCGAGATCGAGAAGATGGCCACGGAGCTGAGCATCATCCACCAAGGTCAGCTGGTATTTCAGGGAACGCAACGGGAGCTGTTTGAAACCAAGCTGCCAGATGTCTTCGTGGAAACCACCGCGGCCGCGGAGGCGGCCCGCGTGCTGCAAGCGCTGCAGCCCGTCCTGGTGCCCGGCGGCGTCGTACTCGGAAACCTCAGCGAGCAGGACGTTTCGGACATGTGCGTCCGCCTGGTCCAGCAGGGCGTGCCCATCACCCAGGTCGTGCGGCAACACCGCAGCCTGGAAGAAGTTTTCATTGGACTGACCGGTAGGGAGGGATTGCAATGATGGAGAATCTTGCCATCGAGGTAGCCAAACTGCGTCGCTCTCGCGTGCTGCTCTTTGGCCTCGGGCTCACGATGAGCATCATCCTGTTCACCAGCATGAACCTGCTACAAACCGGGAAAATCGATTCCTTTGCGGCCGACCCGGACCAGAACTGGTCCGCATATCTGATCAGCTACCTGATGGTGCTGTCCCTGCTGGCTCCGATCCAGCTCGCGCTACTGGCCAGCCGCGCGGTGGACCCCGAACACCTGGCCGGCGGGTGGCGTCTCAATGCCGTTGCCGGCACGTGGCCGGGCGAGCTACTGCGCCGGAAGTTCCTGGTGTTCGCTGCGATTTTGGGTCTGTTGCGCGCAGTCGAACTGGCAGCGATCGTGGGGGCGCCACTGGTGCTGGGGGCTCCCGGACCCGCTACGCAGGTTTGGGATTCCTGGCTGCGCTCCACCTTCGGAGTGCTGGGAACCAGCGCCGCCATGCTCGCCCTGTTCATGTGGCTCGCTGCGCGTTTCGAATCCCAGCTGGTGGTGCTGGGCGTGGGCGTGCTCGGCGGATTCCTCGGTATCTGGGGGATGCTCTCGCCGCCGTGGCTCACCATGATCAACCCCTTCGGCTATTTCGCGGTGCTCACCCCGTACACCTTCACTGATGCGGGCGTGGCGCCGGTGCAGCAGGCGTGGCTGCCGTGGGCGCTGTATGTGCTGCTCACAGCTATCTGCTTCTTCGTCCTCACCCGCCGACTCAACGCAAGGGAATACTAACCATGTTGCTCCGCAATGAACTGCTCAAGTTCCGACGCTCCCACGTGTGGACGGTATTGGTGCTGATCCCGCTAATCTCGGTCGCCTACGGTGCCGGAAACTATTCCGCCAACCGGGAAATGCTCACCGCGGGCTGGTCCAGCTACCTCTCCCAGGTGGTGCTGTTTTACGGCCTGTTCTTCATGACTATCGGTACCGCGATCCTCGCCGCCGCTGCCTGGCGACTCGAGCACCGCGGCTTCAACTGGAACCAGCTCATGACGGTGCCGCGCGGAATCGGCGGGATCATCGCCGCGAAGATCGGCGCGATCGTGGTCCTCGTAGCGATCATGCAGCTCATCGTCCTGGCCCTCAGCCTCGGCGTGGGCCTTGCGCTGCGCATCCCCGGCACCATCCCGTGGGCCAACCTCGCCGGCATCGTGCTCGCGGTGATCCCGGCAGCTGCGGTCGCCGCCTGGCAATCCTTCTTCTCCATGATCATCCGCAACTTCGCCGCCCCCGTCGCCATCGCGCTGGCCGGCACGATCCTCACCTTCGGCGCAATCAGCGCCGGCTTCGAACAGCTCATGTGGATCCTGCCGTCCGCGCTGGTCACCAACACGCTCTCCACCGGCAGCACCGCCGTATCGACGGCCGGAAACCTCGACGCCGCGACGTTGATCTCACTCCTGATCGCATCTGCCCTGTTGACAGCGCTCGGCTGGGCCACATCCGTGGCGTGGCTGCGCCGGGTAGATATTCGGTCTTAGGGAGGGCTCCATTTGGGTGGTGATGAATGGCGCCACAACTCACGGTTCGTTCACCACGCCATTGCTCATCTGATCTATGAGCAACTCCGGGTGCTTGCCTTTTGGAAAGGGGATCAGCTTCATGTCAGTGGGTTGGCTTAAACATGCTCTTTCGTGGGGCGTACTTTTCCGCCGCTACTTCGAGAACTCGAAAACTGCAGGAGAGCGGTGCAGGCGTGATTTGAGCTTGCTTGGGTTTTCGAGTTCATGGATTCGAGGAGAGCTCCCGCTAGCCGGGGGAAGCAAGCGATTCCCGGTGGGGCAAGGTCTCAAGCAGGGTGTCTCTTCCCGCCGCTACTTCGAGAATTCGAAAACTGCAGGAAAGGGCTTCAGGAGCTCTTTGGGACTCTTGGGGTTTTCGAGTTCATGGATTCGAGGAGGCGACGTAGGTCCGGTATGAACGTGCCTTCTTTGAGCGCATTCCAATCAAAATGCGCGACCGGATAGCCCGCGTTTTGGAGTTCTCGGTCGCGTTTGCGTTCGTGGAGGACCGCGACGGACTCGGCTTCTTTGAATTTTGAGTCGCCGTCGATCTCCACGATGATGCCCTCGATGAGGAAATCGACGCGACGGTCGTCGATACGCGCTTGCTGCTCAAAGGGGATCCGCGCCTCGATGAGCTGCGCCTTTGCCCACGATTCGGCGACGCTTTCCGACTTCGAATTCGCCGCCTCCATAACTCTGCGCAGCTTCCTGACGCCCGGAAGCCTGCCAAGATGCTCGAGTTCGCGCATCAGCAGGAATCGATGCCCATCCTGATGCCTCAAGTAGCTTTCCACTGCGACGAGACCTTCAGCAAAATCGCCCCACCTGCACGTATCGGCGACAGAGCGCTCCATTGAGGTGAACCGTATTCCCTTGTGCTCCACGACCTTGTCGGCTGGGACTTTCGCGGATCGGTAGTGAATCCACCTATTTCGGCTCCGCGGCGGCGTCTTCGATCCAGGCAGGCACACAACCACGGGTTTCTCGTAGCCCAGAATCTGAATCCCCCATAAGCGCGCCGCCGAACGACCACAAATCACCCCGCTACGAGTGCGCGTTCCCACCGCAAGGATGCGAGCCCAATCCTTGACCCACGGCGGCAGCGCCATCCAGGCATTGATGTCCGCCCACAGTTCCGCATGGATATTGAAGTGGCTACTTTTGTGCCGATCGATCCACTCGACGTACTCGAGGTGCGTCATGCGCCGCGTATCGACGACCTTAATCTTGTCCCCCCAGACATTCATGCATCAAAAGTAGCGCGAATCTAGGGGGCACGCAGGCCCCACGTTGCCACTGCGACTTCAAGAACTCGAAAACCCAAGGAAAGCCCTCGGCACGAGCTGACGCTGTCTAGGGGTTTTCGAGTTCTTGAAGTCGGAGAGGAGAAATCGAGGCACGGAGCGCTCTGGCAAAGCTTGTCGACGGCAACTCGCCGAGGCGCTCTGGCAAAGCGACTCGGGTCAAGCGACCGCGGCATTGACGGCTAGGTGTGCACTTGGGTTTGACTGAGCCACCGCAAGATTTCAGCGGAAAGACCCAGCTCCCTGAGCGATTTGTCTAACTATTGTGCTTGATGAACAAGTGTTGCGATTTGTACTCGGTTCGATAGACCCAGCTTGGTGAGTATGCGAGATACGCAGCCCTTTACATTCCCAACGCTCATGTATCTTTCGGCCGCGATGTCCGCATTGGTGAGTCCATCCGCTATTGCATCGGCAACTTCTTTTTCAAGTGGGGTTAGTTTCGCAAGTGCACGTTTAGCGGCCTGTTGTTCTGCGCTGGTTTTGGTAAATGCTGCGATGAGTCGATCTGTGACTGCAGGAGAAAGAGTCGATTGACCGTGAGAGGTTTGCCGAATCGCGTTTGCGAGTTCTGCGGTGCTGGCATCTTTGAGTAAGAATCCGTCGACGCCGGCGTTCAGCGCATCCCGAAGATGATCATCGGTGTTCCAAGTAGTCAATGCCAAAATCCGAGGCGGATTGGGACCTTGTTTGATTTTGGTAGTAGCAGCGGTGCCGTTCATTACTGGCATTCTTAGATCCATGAGGATGACATCTACTTCGATGGTTCGGAGGCATTCGATAGCCTGCTGTCCATTGGGAGCTGTCGCTACTATACAAAGGTCGGCTTCTTCGGCGAGCATGCTTTTGATCCCTGCAACGACCAGGGCGTCATCATCGACAATCATGACTTTGATCATTGCGATTCCTCCACAGGTACGTTGATGCGAAGTTGGTGCGTGTTGTTGTGAAGACTTCGTGTCAGTTGCCCACCGCATAGGTGGACTCGTTCTAACATGCCTTTGATACCCAAGCCCGGTGGTGTTTCGGGCTCCGTTCCGGTGGGGTTAGTGATTTCTAAAATGCACTCGCTTTGCGAACACTGAAGGTCTACCTGGATGTCACCTGGCACGCCGTACTTACGAGCGTTAGTTACAGCTTCTTGAGCGATGCGGTAAAGGTGTCGTCCAGTGCCTGGAGGTAGGGTTGCGCCACCTAGGTTAACGGTAACTTTGACCGGATGCTGGAGGTCTGCGCCGTCCATGGCAAGACTGGGAAGATCTTCGACATCGGGTTGACGTTCCTGGAGCTGCTCTTCTCGCAGATCGCTAAGGATCGCACGTAGTTCGGACAAGGAAGCCTTTGCGTTAAAACGAATAATTCCGCCTAATGATTGGCGTTCTTCAGAATCCATGGATTCGCGGCATTCTAAAGCGGCGGAGTGCATACTGATAAGACTGATGCGGTGGGCTAAAACATCATGCATTTCACGAGAAAGCGCGAGGCGCTCCTGTGCTAGTGCGAAATTCACGTCAGCTTCTTTACTCAGGATTAGTGCAGTATTTTGTTCTCGCAACGATTGCACCAATCGAGCTTGAGAACCGAAAAATCCACCCCAGGCGATAAAACACTGTGCAGTAACGGACACAAGAATGAGTCCCGACCAATGCCGATGATAGAAGGCTTCAGGTGACCAAGGCAGCTGCCACCGAAGCACTGAAAAAATACAAAATAGCAATCCACTCAGTTGGGCTTTCCATATTTGCCCACTCCAGGAGATTCTTGCAATCTGGGCGAGCGCGGATCCAGTGGCTGAGGATGAAATCAGTGAGGCTAAGAGAACCGCCCGAGGACTCAGCTGCCGAGAAGACAAGACAAGAGCCATAAAACCAATGAGTACGTCGATCATTAGCCATGGCACAGGAATCTCAATCTGATTCCCCATTGCGCTGTCGACTACGCAGGCAATGCCGAAAAGCACAGTCGCGCTTCCTGGTACTGCCGCAAGGTATCGGCTGAATCTCCGTTTCGGACGTTGAATTTCCACCTGAACAGCCTAAATGTGCTGCTGAACCAAAACCAAGTATCTTTCGGCCAGAATCTCTGACAAACGATTAATCCACTCGAGACAAGAGTTGTGTTTTAGGGCTATTTGCCTATAGAAACGTGCGATCCCTTCTCCATATGGTTGTCACAGTCCAGCAGTGATCATCAATAAAGGAGTAGATCGTGGCAGTGGAAAGAATGAGCGAGACGTTGCTAATAGTCAGCATGCTGGCGTTAACGTCAGCCGTACTGGTCGTCGTCTATCAAGTTCTGCAGGGAGGAATGAAAAGAGTAAAAGCTGTGCCTGCTCTTCCTCTCATGGGCATCTATTGCTTCACGTTCGTGGTGTGGTTGGCGCTATGAACCGCGTAATTGAAGTTCAGCAGCTGAAAGTTAACTTTGGACAGACAGAGGTCCTTCGCGGAGTTGATTTGGAGTTTCACCGAGGCCAGATTTACGGCCTGTTAGGGCCGAATGGCGCTGGAAAGACCACTATTTTAAAGGCAATTCTTGGGGCAGTGGACTACACCGGAAGTATCAAAAGCCAGCCCGAACACGTCCGGATCGGACATCTTATCGAATACCCAGCCTTCTACGCTCGCTTAAGTATGTTTGAAAACCTGAAGTTGCATGCAAATTATCACAACGCCCCACATGATGAACTCGATGATTTGCTATCGCTAGTTGGGCTTTCACCCCACCGGGACTTGCCATGTGGGAAAGCTTCTTTGGGGATGAAGCAGCGGTTAGGAATTGCTAGGGCGCTGATCGGGGATCCCCATATCCTGCTGTTGGATGAGCCAACGAACGGACTAGACCCGTTAGGTATCCGAGATTGCCGAGAGCTGCTAATTCGATTGCGAGATGAGCGAAACCTAGCAGTGGTGGCTTCCAGCCATAACCTCACAGAAATCTCTGCAACCGCAAACTATCTGACATTCATCCGATCTGGTGAGATTATCCATTCCCTTCCGCGAAGCGAGATTTCGGAACAGGGCCTCGAAGATCTCTATGTCGAACTTTTCCAAGGAGAAAACAGTTGATCTCACTCATCCGGAATGAATGGATAAAGATCCAGAAAGAAAACTCATTGTGGTTCGCATTTGTATTACATATAGCGCCACTCTTTATGGTGCTTGTAGCAGCGATAATGAAGTCGGTGCGACTGGGGTCTAACCTCTATTTCATCCTCTATAACCAGTCCATGCTCGTCACAGGGTTAGTTGCATGTGTTGTTACAAGCATCGTTTTTCATCTCGAGTTTAATAACCGGACATGGTTCGATTGGCTCACTCAACCACAAGGACCGAGGCGTCTCTTGGTGGCCAAAGTTCTCACGGGTGCGCTGATTTTAGCTTGCTACATTGCTATTTCCGCAGTTCTCATGCTGGTTTTTCTCTACGCCACTGGAGTGCGTGATGATCCGGCTCGTATGCTGTGCTCCTATCTTGTGTTTCAAGTCGGGACAATGGGCGTCATGGTGGCTGTTAGTGCTGCTCTCTGCGTCCTGACGCGCAGTGCAGTAGTGGTCAATGTAGTTGGAGTGATAGTCACTATGGTGACTGTGGTTGTGATGGCTGCTGAATTCTCATGGAGCATCCCCACTGCATGGCCATATCGCACTGGCCTTGCAATCATTGATCCGGAATATGGATTCGGGAGTGTAAAACCATTGTTGGCAGGCGGAGCAATTACAGGAGCTTTTGTAGTGATGTGTTTGTTGATTGCTATTCAATGGGTTAGCAGGCCAAGTGTTATCAACGCGGCGATGCGCTAGTCGGCTACAAAAGTTGATCGCTCTCTTCACTGGCCACCGTTGCCATGGCGTTTCAGCGAGGCGAATGCCGTCGAGAATGCAGCAATCTACCTGCAACGCCTGGCTCGCTTTTCGACGCCGAGACCTTGCGCGCGGGTAGCACACGGAAACAAATCTGTATTACTGTAGTTAGTACAGATTTTGCCGAAGGAAGGTGTCATGGTTTCAACTCCCGCCCTCATATGCATGGCCGTCACGCTGGTGCTGTGCGTGATTATCCCGCTAGCAGGCATCGGGGTGCTCGCGCGTCGAAACAAGCAGGTTCTCAGGGCGTTCGGTGTCGGCGCCTTGGCGTTCTTTGTGTCGCAGATGCTGTTGCGGATCCCGCTGATGTCGCTCGCGACGGCATTTGCTCCGGATACGATCGGCGCGTTCCTGAGCTCAGTCCCGGTCGCGAGCTTCAGCGCCGGTCTGTTTGAAGAGACCGCGCGGCTGGTGTTCATGCTGTTGCTGCTGAAAGGCTTCCACCGGCTTGTCGACGGCCTTGCCTTCGGATTCGGGCACGGCGGAATTGAGGCGATTTTGCTCGTTGGCATGACGATGGTCAATAACCTCGTGATCGCGCTGATGATGAATGCGGGAATGTGGAATTCGATCGCGAAAAGCATGCCGCCCGAAGCTGCTGAGCAGATACAAGCTGTACTCACTGAAACTCCGGCTAGCAGCTATTTGGCTGGCGGTGTGGAGCGCATGTGGGCAATCGGACTGCATATCGCCTGCTCGCTGATCATCATGATGGGGATTCAGCGAGGAAGGAAATTCCTTGCTTGGCTGCTCGCGGTGCTAGTGCATGGTTGCGTAAACCTCGGCGCCCTCTCTGCCTTGCGGCATGGGATTAACACCTGGCTGGTGGAACTGTGTGGAGTACTGGTCATCGCTGCCCTGCTGGCGCTGGTGATCGGGCGGGCTCGAATGGTGCTTCCTACTGCCTTTGAGCAGCGCTGACATGTAAAAGCTGTGAAGTTTTCCGCAGCTCTTGACAAGAGTCGACTCAACTTTTAGTCTATGGTTGCAGGCAAGGGGGCTTGCAACCACAACTAAACAAGGCATCTGTGTAGAGGAGATCTATCATGGCTGATATTTCAACCTGGAATCCATTTGCTGAACTGAATGCACTGCAGAAGGCATTCTTTGGGGACAACGTGAACACCCCGGTCCGTGGAGTGAACATTCCAACTACTGACGTCTACACGCGTGATGGCGCGATTATCGTCGAGGCGCATCTGCCAAACTTCAAGCAGGAAGACATCGACTTGGATGTAGATGGCCGTACCCTCACCATCAGCGCTGCGCGACGTGAGGTGGAGAAGGACGCGGAGAAGAAGTACGTGATCCGTGAGTCGGCATCCAACTTCCAGCGTCGCATCACCTTGCCGGAAGGTACGGACATGGACAAGATCGAGGCCAACCTGAACAACGGAGTCCTCGCTGTCACCATCCCGACCCCCGAGGCGAAAAGCTCTAAGAAGAAGATCGAGATCACCTCGGGTGAGCGCGCGACAGATCAACCGGAGGCGATCGAGGCAACAAACGAAGCTGAGGAGAACTAAGAGTTAAGTCCCGTAGCTAGCCAGGCCTGCCACCCGGGCCTGGCTTTGCCAATTTAGGAGTCGCTCCTAGCGGTGAAAGCTCCAGGCTTGCCCGCTCGCGTCATCCTTGAGGGTTAACGTGCCATCCTTGTGCTGCTCGATCACCCGCACACCCTGCAAAGCTTGATGCACCTTTTCTGGCGTATCGTCTGCGTCCAAACATGCCATCCGCGTGGTGGCGAGCCCATCTCCGAAGTCGATGGTTTGTGGCGTGGTAGTGGAGATGGTCACGTTGCCCATCAAGTGGTTGCAGGAATCGCTACCGCTGAGCTGGGTGCCCTCGATGCGGAAGTTCGCATCGGGGTTATCCGCAAAATGCCAATCGACGCCAGTGACCATCACTTCCTGCGCTCCTCCGGTAGAACACCCCAACAGCAGCCAGGAAGCAGACATCGCGAGGGCACCGAGTAGGGCAGATTTAGGCTGGATCATGACTATTAGTCTAGTTGCTGATAGTGCGGAATGACTGTGATTTTCGCTAAGCCCCACCTGCTTAGAAAGCGCACGCAATCGTTAAGATCGCTAGACCGGCCACCGCACCGCCGAGAATTTCAGGCACCGTGTGATGGCTGATGCGCACTCGGGCCCAGGCAATTAATGGGGTTAGTGCGAATAGTGTCCACCACAGGGGATGGACGACTACTGCCAAATACCCGGTCACGGTGAGCCACAGCCCGACATGTACGGAGATTTTCGTTTTAAGTACCACTGTCACCAGCGCGAACATAAGAATGAACCCGAGGGCGGCGAAAACTGCTGTCCAGATGCGAAGGTCAGCTTCAAGCCAGATTAATACACCTATGAGCACCCCGAGTAACAAGGCGATACCCATGAATATTGGTCCGCGGTGGCTGCGCTGTGTCACATGATGTGAACTCACGCGTCCTCTCTTCTGCAGCAGCAGAATCCACGCCATCGGCAAAATGCTAGTGAAGAGGGCGCAGAGCGCGCCGATGCCCACTTGGCCGCAATGTACGCCTAGTACAACGAAGAGCACAATGTTTGAAATCCAGGGCGCGCAGACTTCACTGAGAATCCGGGCGAGGAGGGTGCTGAGGGTACTGAGGCTACTGTGTGACACAGTTTAGGAAGAATAGCGCATAGGCCACCAAACTAAGGCGACCTATGTCGCGAGGGGATGCCGGTTGCCGTCGACAAGCGCGATGGTGAACGGGCGTTCCTGATAGGCGCAGGTCAGCGCCACCTCCCAATCCTTTCCGCGGCGCCTTAGGGTAGGGCGTTCGCCAAGAGTTATGTGGTCCCACATGCTCTTAAGATCCGGGGTTTCTAAACTAATCGCGCCACAAATTTCCTCCTGAGTGCGAAGCTGGAACTCGGGGCGGCTGAGCAGTCGGAAGTTCATAATTGCAGACATCAAGCTATGGAGATCCGCGTCCTTCGCCGAAGCACACACCGCGAAGGTAAGTGGCCTATTTGCGATTGGTACATGCAAAGGATCGGTGTAAAGGAACGGGTCTATAAATCTAAGCGTGCTAATTTCGGGAATATTCTTAATCACGATTGCATAGATTAGCTAAGTTGTGCGTGGATGTCGCTCGTTGACGTCGCGGGGGTGAGATCGGAATGCAAGCTGTGTCTCACAGGACGGGAACTTCCTCAAGATAGCCGGGGCTTAAGCATCCCACAGGCGATGCTCCGCCAACTTGCTGGTCAGGGTGGACACATCAGCTTCCTGGACAATCGGCTTGAAGTGGCGCTTTGCTTCCGCGAGCAGGATTTCTACCTCCGGCAGGTCAGGAGTATCCAGCACGATCAGCCCGTCGAATTCAATGGAGCGGGTGGTCAAATAGGTGCGTGAGATGTCTACTTCGCCGAGCTTGCCACCGCGCTCTGCCACGACGAGCGGGGTAACGCCGGCGTCGAAAAGCTCGGCCACTAGCTTCTCGACGCCCGCGGGATCCGAATCAGCATTGGTTAAGATGCCCACTTGGCGGCCGTCGATAGGCCAAGTCTTGCCCACCTGACTCAGTGCTGGTGATGGAGTAACCTCAGCTACTTCGACATGCTCTGGAGCTGCCAAGCCGAGCCCCGCAGCAACCGTGGCCGCGAGTTCGCTATCAATGTGCGCGAGCACCGAGACAGCTCGCTCCTTAATGGCCTTCTCATAGCATTTGCCCAGTTCAAAGGTATATGCCTGCGTGATATGGAACTGTTCGACGGGGGAGAGGGAACGGTAGAACAGGGTGGCCTGAGAAAAGTGATCCTCAAACGAAGCTGGCTTTTCCCTGGTGAACGTACCCGCGACTTCCTGAGGGACCTCGATGAGGGTGGCCTCGCCCGCAATGAATGGGCAGCCACCACCTACAGAATTCGGGTTGTATGGGGTGCCGCCGTGCACCGCAGTCTGATGCATGCCATCGCGGAAATTGTCGTTGACCGGCGCATGCGGGCGGTTGATTGGCAGCTGGGAAAAATTCGGTCCACCCAGCCGGGAGAGCTGCGTGTCTAGGTAGGAAAACAGGCGACCCTGCAGCAGCGGATCGTTAGTGAGGTCGATGCCTGGTACGAGATGACCAGGATGGAATGCTACCTGCTCAGTTTCGGCAAAGTAGTTGATCGGATTGGCATTCAGTGTCATGGTGCCGATGACCTGGACCGGGGCCAGTTCTTCGGGCACGAATTTGGTGGGGTCAAGTAGGTCGATGCCCTCGAAGGTTTCCTCCGGAGTATCGGGGAAGACTTGGATGCCTAGGTCCCATTCTGGGTAGGCGCCAGCTTCAATGGCATCTGCGAGATCGCGACGATGGAAATCCGGGTCCATGCCACCGGTGAGCTGAGCTTCCTCCCAGACCATGGAGTGCACCCCGAGTTTCGGCTTCCAGTGGAACTTCACCAGGCACGTCTCTCCTGCCGCGTTGATCAGGCGGAAAGTGTGAATGCCAAAGCCCTCCATCATCCGCAGTGAGCGCGGGATGCCACGATCGGACATGTTCCACAAGGTGTGTGCGGTCGCTTCAGTATGGAGGGTGACAAAATCCCAAAAGGTATCGTGCGCGCTTTGAGCTTGAGGAATCTCCCGGTCCGCATGTGGTTTGCCAGCGTGGATGAGATCTGGGAATTTGATGGCATCCTGGATGAAGAAGATTGGCATGTTGTTGCCGACCAAATCAAACGTGCCTTCCGCGGTGTAGAACTTAGTGGCAAAACCGCGAGTATCGCGTACTGTGTCGGCGGACCCGCGGGATCCTAGCACGGTAGAAAAGCGCACGAAGACATCCGTTTCTACGCCTTTCTGCAGGAATCCAGCGGTAGTGAGCTTCGTGGCGGCACCATTGGCTTTAAACACACCGTGGGCTCCGGCGCCACGGGCGTGCACTGCGCGCTCTGGAATGCGCTCGTGATCAAAGTGGGTGATTTTCTCCCGGAAGTGATGATCCTGCATGAGTAGGGGGCCGCGCTGACCAGCCTTGAGGGAATGATCAGTGTCATTGATGCGCGCACCTTGCTGAGTGGTGTGATACTCGCCTTGCTCGGCCATATCCGCCTGGTGAGCGCTCATTGGGCAACCAGTTGGGGTATGTGGCGCCGGCCCGCGTTGGTCGGGCTTGGGTGGGATAGGTCCGTGCGGTGAGGTTGGCTCCTGCTCCTGTGCCGGAGTGGAAGTAGGTACTCCTGGAATCTGGCGGCTCATGGCGATCCTCTCTAACTGCGGGTGAGATGGGCTGTGCCATCCACACTAGAGAAGCGGGAATCGCTTTCGCAGGAGGGAAGAATTTGCCTTTACTGCAGTTCAACGGGGATTTATGCGGGCGTTGTTGTCAGTGTGTTATGAAAAAGTTGCACTATTGGGGTGATGTCACCAACTGTGCTGGAAGCTTGGGGGACTGTAGCTCGGTGGGGCACAAAGAGGTTGTCGATTCCAGATTTGGAGAGATCTCCATTGGGGAAGCTGATGTCCTGGGATGGCAAGGATACATGATGTGCACTGCGGTTCCTGTATGAGGCTAGCCAGCAAAGTGGCCAACTACCGGCATTTTTTGGAGGATGGCCACTGCGTGGCTGGACTTGAGGAACTTGTCCGTGCCGTCGGTTCCGGCCTTAACTCCATGATGCTGGCCGCGCGCCCAAGCGGGAAAGACGGATAAGTCGTAGACCACGTCGTCTACGAGGATCCAACATGCCGCGCCATCTTCGCAGGTCGCGTTGCTGAGTTGGTCCGAGCTAATCGATGTTGTCTCCAGCTTGGCCTGTTCGGCCACGCTGAATGTGCGTTCCAGCTTTGTTGGGTCATTGACGTTGGGTGGGCTCGGCCATATCAACATGGCGATGACAGCTGCCACAACAACCGAAATGCCAATAATCAACCACATGTGAATCCTCCTTGATACATTGTGTCTCACAATGCTCATGATACACTGTGTCTCATGAATGGCAAGAGGAAAAGCGAGGCAGAAACTCGGGAGCTCATGCTGCAGCGCGCGAGCGAAGATCTCATCTCCGCCGGTCCGAGCGTTGGGTTGGAAGTCGTCCGGATGGAAAAGGTCATCAAAGCGGCGGGAGTGTCCCGCGCCAGCGCTTATCGTATCTGGCCGAATCGCGAAGAATTTTTAGCGGAAACCCTGGTCACGGCGCTGTCTCAGGTGACGCTGCTACCGGAGGGGATGGCGGAGATCGTGGCTCTCTCTGAGCTCATTGGGCACTACCGTCCCGTGTTGGATACCGAACAAGGGCGCCGAAACCTAGTGGTGGAAGGCCTGCGGCTTTCCGTCGATGCGGACGTGCGGCGCATGTTGAACTCCCCGAAATGGCGGCTCTTTCTCGGCATCTCCACCACCTGTCACACATTGGAAGATGAGACACTCCAGGAGGCCGTAGCTGCGGAACTGGCTCGCATCGAGCAGACCTTTGTGATGCGCCGCGCCCAGATTTACCAGCAGCTATGCGCGCTCATCGGCTACCGGCAACGGAAACCATGGCAGGGCGTAGCAGGATTCCAGGCCCTTTCTGAGCTCGCCGGGCTCACCATGCGTGGAATTCTCTCCCGGGGGTTGGCAGATCCAGCTTGGCTGGAACAGCGCGTAGCAATGGAACTATTCGAAGCTGACGCAGCCGACTGGTCGCAAGCGGAAATCGCCATGGTCACCGTGCTGCTCGGCCACCTCGAACCGGATCCAGACATCGAATGGACCGCCGAGCGTATTGCGAAAGCAGAGCAAGTTTATGATGCGATGATAGCGGAGATGCTGGCCTAATTGTGCAGCTCAGTCGAGCATGCTCACATCTGGCGAGGGCAGTGCGGTGGGCACAATGATGAGGTTGTCCTCCACGTGGTGGATGTGCACGCTAAGCCCGAAGACCCGGGAAATTAGGTCAGCAGTCAGAATCTCGATCGGAGCGCCTTCCGCAACGATTTTTCCCTCGTTCATTACCACCAGATGATCCGCGAAGCGGGAGGCCTGCTGCAAATCATGCAGGACCGTAATCACTGTCCGATTTAATTGGGTCACCAACGACCGAGCTAGTTCCAAGAGTTGGTACTGGTGGGAAATATCCAAGTAGGTTGTGGGTTCATCGAGTAGCAGCACTGGGGTATTTTGCGCCAAGACCATTGCTAGCCACACTCGTTGACGCTGTCCGCCCGAGAGCTCATGAACCCGTCGGTCTGCTAACTCTAGGACGCTCGCAGCTGTCAACGCTGCAGTAACTGCCTGAGAATCTGCCTCTGACCATTGCTTGAGCAGGCTCTGGTGCGGGAACCGACCTCTGCGCACCAGCTCTGCGACAGTGATGTCGGGAGGGGTGGTGGTATGTTGCGGCAACAGCGCCAGCTGCTTTGCGACGCTCCTTGTCTGCATACCTGACATCAACTGCTCTCCGAGAAATACTTTCCCTGCTGTCGGCGAAAGGATTCGCGCCAAGGCCTTAAGAAGAGTGGATTTGCCACAGCCATTAGGGCCAATGATCGCGGTGAAAGCGCCAGCAGGCAAAGAAACGTTCAAGTTCTTGCTGATGACGTTCTTTTCCCAGGCAAGAGTGACATCTTCAGTGCGCAGTGCGATGGAATTCATGATGGATCCTATCGGAGGCTAGCGGTTAGTGGTGGAAGAAGAAATGAGATAAAGCAGATAGCCGCCGCCGATGACCACCGTGACTAGGCCTACGGGGAGCTGGACAGGCGCGAAAGCTCGTTGCGCCAGGATATCGGCCACTATGAGCAAGGTGGCGCCGGTGAGGGCACTTACCAATAGCGGGGTTTTCGGTCTCAGCGTGGTCCGTTGCGCGATGTGAGGCGCTGCGAGAGCAATGAAAGCAATCGGGCCTGCGACAGCAGTTGTGGCTGCGATGAGAAGCACCCCAGCCAGTAGTAGAACTAGCTTCAGCAGGTTAACTCGCAGTCCCAGAGCAGTTGCGGTTAAATCCCCCAACGCTAAGGCGTCCAAATAACGTCGCAAAGGCAAGGCAGCTGCAATCGCAATTGCTAACGCCAAGCAGGCTGGGCCGGCCAGCGGCCATCGAATGCCATTGAGGCTGCCGGCGCCCCACGTGGCTGCTGACATCATTGCTTCCAAGTCACCTTGAGTGATGAGCCAACGATTGAGGGCTGACAGCATTGCGGATATGCCTAGTCCGACGAGGATGATGCGCAGGCCGTCGATACGCGTGCGCACTGACAGCGCGACGATGACTAGGGAGGTAGCGATGCCGCCCAGAAGCGCCCCGAGAACTGTGAACCGAAACTCCGTTAAACCCAGCAGCATAGCCACTATGACTCCGGTGTATGCGCCGGTGCTGAATCCGATGACATCTGGGGACCCCAGTGGGTTTCGGGTGACCGCTTGGAAGAAGCTGCCGGCAATGCCGAGTGCAGCGCCGACAAGTAGCGCGGTGAGTATCCGTGGTGCGCGCCATTGCAACACCACGGTCCGGGCCAGCCCCTGCTGGTTGCCGGTGAGCACGGCGAATGCTTTCGCGCTCGACATGCCAGCCCCGGGCATCGCCAGGGCAATGAAAGCAGCGAAGAGGATGGCCAGGAACAAACCAGCGGCGATCAGCGTGTTTCTAGTCATGGATTAGACCCCTCGTTTAGCCGATTGTGCATAAGCAATGAGGAACGGGGCGCCGATGAAAGACACCACAATGCCTGCCGGAAACTCACCCGCAATGATGACGCGTCCGGCGATGTCCGAGAGCAACAACACTAGCGGGCCAAGAAGCATGGATGTGGCCAACAACCGGCCGAAGGATGATCCCACCAGCCAACGCGCCAGATGCGGCACCATCAAGCCGAGGAACACAATCACTCCAGCCGCGGCGGTCGCGCTCGCAGCAAGGATCGCTACTGCCAGGAAAGTGAGCAGCCGTGTCCTGGCGACATTGGCACCCATCGATGTTGCCATTTCCTCACCGAGCGCAAGGGCATCTAAGCCACGGGCTGCCGAAGCAGCGAGCACAGCCCCAACTACCAGGCCCAAAGCGGCAAGCACTAAGGGTTGGTAGGAGCCGGCGTCAACGCTGCCGAGCATCCATCCCTTCAACCGGTCGAAGGCTTGTGGGTTTACTAAAGCAAGCCCATCACCGATGCCTCCCAAGATGGCGCTCAGTGCCACTCCCGCAAGAATCAATCGGAGCGGGTCTACGCCAACTCCCTGGGTGCGGCTAATAACGTAAACACCAGCGCCCGCGAGGAAGGCGCCGGCGAGCGCGAGAACAAAAACGTTCGCTGCGGATCCTTGAATTCCGAAAGCAAGCCCGGTGACGATAGCAAAGGCAGCACCTGCGTTGATGCCGAGCACGCCTGTGTCTGCCAGGGGATTGCTGGTGAGCGCTTGAATGAGCGTGCCGGCCAGGCCAAGTGACATGCCCACTGTAAGTGCAATGAGTGTACGGGGAATGCGACGGTCCCACACCACTGCTGAGACAGTAGGGGAGGAGTATGGATCTATCAGCGACGCTAGTACTTCGGGGAGGGCGATCGCGCGGGCACCGACCGCTAGGCTCAATAGGCTGGCGCTGCACAATGCGGCGAGGAGAATGCCGATTACTAGCGAAAGCGCCAGGGGTTTGGATTGCATTCGGATAGTTTAACTAAATACCAAAAGGTTAGGCTAACCTACTCTCATGAGAATCGTAGAAACACATCGGCGACGCGCCGCCCTCGCCCTGACAGCAGTGGCCACTCTTGCATTTTCCCTAGCTGGCTGCTCGGCCGAATCGGATCCTGGCGCTAACTCGTCTCAAGGTAACAAAGAAGTCGCCGTTGGCGGCGCCCAGTTTGGAACCGCGGATGCTGAGACGGCGAAGCTCGGTAGCGATGCGCAGCCGGGCGCATTCCCGCGCACCGTCACTCATGCGGCTGGCGCCACCGAGATCAAGGAACGCCCGCAGCGTGTTGTTGTGTTGGATACCGGTGAACTGGACGCTGTCCTCTCGCTCGGAATTACCCCGGTTGGCATGGTCACAACGAAGGGTGCGCAACCAGTGCCAAGCTATTTGGCGGATAAGGTCAAAGACGTGCCCAGTGTAGGCACGCTCAATGAGCTGAATGTAGAGGAAATCGCTGCACTGGAGCCAGACCTCATCTTGGGCAGCCAGCTTCGCGCCGATAAGGTCTACCCGCAACTTTCTGAAGTTGCGCCGACCGTGTTTTCCATTCGACCAGGCTTCCCATGGAAAGAAAACTTCCTGCTGGTTGGTGAATCCCTAGGCATGGAAAAAGAAGCCGAAGCGAAGCTCGGCGATTACGCCAACAAGGTGTCGGAATTGAAGAAGAACGTTCCCGCCAACACCACTGTTTCACTGGTGCGCTTTATGCCAGAGAAGCTGCGACTCTATGCCAACAAGTCCCTCATCGGTGTCATCTTGCACGATGCTGGCATCGCGCGCCCCGAAAAGCAGAACATCGATGACCTCGCCGTGGAGATTTCCCCGGAGACCATTGACCAAGCCGCCGGTGACGTGATCTTCTACTCCTCATATGGCAAGCCCGAGGTAACCGGAGAAACCGCAATCACTGAAGGTGCTGCCTGGAAGAATCTCCCGGCAGTGCAGTCCGGTAATGCACATCAGGTAGACGATGATGTGTGGTTCTTGGGTCTCGGCCCGACCGGAGCGATGCAGATTGTCGACGACCTCGGCCACCTACTTCCGAAGAAATAGCACCTTAGTGCTCGACTTCCGGCCACTGTTTCGCTAGCTCGTAGCCATCCGCCCCAGTTACCCATTCCAGCTGGCCCCGGCCATCAGCTGTCTCTATCGGAACGGCAGTACCGTGCGCCAGTAGGTGCTCGCCCGGGGTGAGTTCGCGGATAGCGACGCGCTCAACACGCCCCGGGTGCTCCATAGCCAGGTTCCCGTAGGTGAGCGGGTCATGTTGGCCATCGTCACCCACCAGGATCCAGTGGATATCCGGGAAGTCAATGATCAGATTACGCAGCTGCACCTTCTTGTGCTCCTGGCCAGAGCGAAACAGGCCGGTCTGCGTTGGGCCCCAGTCGGTCAGCAAAAGCGGACCCTTCGGGAAGCCATGTCTTGCTAGGAAGCTGGCCAGCGAGGGAAAAGTGTTCCAGGCGCCGGTAGACAGGTAAAACACCGGCATGTGCTGCCCGTACTTTTCCCGCAGGCAGGCATATAGCTCGGCCATCCCCGGGACTGGCTTTCGAGCATTTGTTTTAAGGAACCAGGAGTTATAGGCCGCGATCATCGCGCGCGGCAGCATAGTCACCATCACGGTGTCGTCCACGTCAGAGACCAGCCCATACTTCACGCCTCGTTCCAGCACGAGGACCTCGGCCTCGGCGGATTCGCCGCCTTCGACGTCGATACGCACGCGTTGCCAGCCGGGTGCCAAACCATGGTTCGAGATTGGCACGTCGATGTAGCCGTCGTGATTAGTCCGAGTGTGCACCGTTTGCTCGCCGGCGTGGATCGTGACGGCGGCATCGCCCACCTGGAGCGTAAAGAATTGACGAAAACCGCGCTGTACCTCGGCTTTCGGCGGCTCCGGATTGTGCATCAGCACCCGTGCAAGCACGCGGATCCGATCGGCATCGCCGTAGCCGTAGTAGCCGGTGACAGCGGGGCGCCACCCGGCCTGCGCAGCGCGCCGCGTGCCGACGCCATTGATGGTGTTATCCAGTTTCCGAACGATATCTGAAAGCGCCATGGGGCCAGATTAGCGGAGCTGGCTGGAGCGGTGGGGCGGTCAGCGAGCTTCGAAATCGGATTGATACTAGGACTTTTCCAGTAACGATCCCATAACTTCCTGACCAGGTGGTTTGGGGAGAAATCGGTGCCTGCTTGGTGGAATTGTTACCACTTTTGGCCAGGACAGCCAGCAGATTTCCAGAAAAGTGCGAACACTAGATGACATGACCACCCCAAATTCAAACCCAGCCAACAACATCCTGAACACCATCCAAAACAACGTCCAGAAGTTCCTAGACCAAGGCAAGTCCGATGCTGCGCCGGCATTCATTCAAGAAGGTTACCTTTTTGCCGCGAAGATGCGTCGCAAGGCAGGACTCGCCCCAGACAGTGACCAGCCCTTCACCTTCAACCTGCTCGGCAAACCCACCGTCCTCGTGCGAGGCGCGGAAGGCATCCGCCTGTTCTATGACACCACGCGGATGAAGCGCCACGGCGCAATGCCGAAGTTCATCTCCGGCCCACTCTTCGGCGCCGGCGCCGTGCATGACCTCGACGGTCAGGAGCACGCCAAGCGCAAGGCCCTCATGGTATCCCTTGCCTACGACGACGCCCGCGTGGAGCAGTTCAAGGGGCTCGTGGCCGAGGAAACTGAAACGATGCTGGACAAGTGGCGTGCACAGGAAGGCAACGTATACGACGATGCCGCAATCGCCTATGGCCGCGCCGCCTTCCGCTGGGCGGGCATCCCCATGACTGACCAGGAAATGGAAGAACGCGCCACCCAATACAGCCGGTTGCTGGACACCTTTGGCAATCCGCTGACCAACGTGGTGTCTTGGCGTGAGCGCAAGCGCCTCGACCAGTGGGCCGAGCAGGTCATCCACCAGGTGCGCGCCGGGGAGCTCGCGGTGGAGCCGGATTCGGTCGTCGCCAAGCTAGCGGAGTCGGACATGGATGACCGCACCGCCGGCATCGAGCTGCAGAACCTCACGCGCCCGACCGTCGCCGTCTCCCGCTTCGCTGCCTTCGCCGCGGCCGCGCTGGTACAGCACCAGGATTGGTTGCAGCGCATCCGCACCGCCGCTAACGGCACGCTTATCGACGTCCCGGAAGCAATCGCCTTCGCCCAGGAAATACGCCGTACCCACCCATTCGTGCCGATGCTCCCAGCCGAAGCAACCCAGGACACCGAGATCTCCGGCTGCCCAGTGCACAAGGGACAACGCGTGCTCATCGACATCCTGAACACCAACACCGGCAGCAGCTGGGAGCGCTCCGGCACCTTCGACCCTTCGCGATTCCTCAATGTGGATGCAGAGGAGATCGAGACGTTCATTCCACAGGGAGGCGGATCCGTGCATGAGGGCCACCGCTGCCCTGGCGAGAAGATCGCGGTGACGGCGCTCTCCGCAACCGTGGCTGCGCTATCTCGCCCCGAAGTGCAGATTTCCGATGACCAGGAAGACACCACCTTCTCTTGGACCAGCATGCTCACTCGCCCGCGTACCGGCGTGCGAGTGAGTGTCAGTAGCTGAGGGTAGGGGAAGGGGCAGGGCGGCAGTGGCGGCCACTGGAAATCTTCCCCCTGAAACAGCGGTTTTTCCTGGTTCTGAGGCTGTTTTTCGCGGTTTGGCGGGGAAGATTTCCCCTTTCCCCTTCCCCTTCCAACTCACTCCACCCGCGAAATCGGCACGTCATTTTCCTGCGCCCAGGCTAGAATCTCGGCAACGGTCTGATTCCCCAGGTCAGCAACGCGCCCGGCCATACGCTCCGCAAAATGTGGCTCTAGTGCAGCCACTGCCACCCAGCCGTCTTTGGCTTGGTAAAGCCCGTAGGTTTCCAGCCCGCCGCCAAGAATTCCACCCGGTGCAGTGATGCCGTGGCGCAGGGGAGTGGCGGCATCTGTGGCGGCTTGTTTGAGTCCGATGCGGATGTGGCCGCCATGGCCGTCGAGAAGCAGGGCGAGGGCTGCAGAGACGGCTTGCTCAGCACCCATAAGGTCTCCCAATAGGATTTTTGGCAGGTGCGGTGGGCTGAGCGTCCCTGCTTCTGCCTGATAGGTGAGGTCGTGGCCGGGGTGTTCGGGGTCGGCGACATCGCCCACGATGTCCACGTGGCACAGGTGCTGAGTCGACGCCGGGCTCAGCCCCATCCGCGCGAGTGCCGACGGCCGGTGCGAGGTAATCAGCACGTCGGCAGATTCCAGCAGCTCCGCGAGCCGCTGCTGCCCCTCGGATGACTTCAGATCCAGCGTGATCGTGTCGTAGTGGGCGGAAAGTTCTGCATGCCAACTAGGTGAAATATGGCGTAGGGGATCGCCGTTGGGTGGTTCGATGCTGAGCACGCGCGCGCCGAGTTGGGCAAGTCGCGCGGCGGCCCAGGGGCCAGGCACGTTGACGGCCAAATTGATGACGGTGGTGTTAGCTAAGGGCTGCATGGCCCCAGCCTAATGTGACCCAAGTCTCTGTTGGATGGTTTCGGGGAATTGGCTGCGGCAACGGTTGCCGACATTCCTGGCACACTGGGAGTTATGTACCACTTTTATGAGCCCACTAAGGACATTGGCCTGCCATACTCGCCGGTCAACGCGATCATCGCGCCCCGCCCCATCGGTTGGATCAGTTCGCTCGGCGCGGACGGCACGGCGAATCTTGCCCCCTACAGCTACTTCAATGTGTTCAATCGACGCCCGCCGATCATTGGTTTTGCCTCCATCGGGTACAAGGATTCCGTCGCCAATATTGAGGCGGCGGGTGAATTCTGCTGGAACCTGGTCGACGAGTCTCTCGCCGAGGCAATGAACGCCACCTCCGCACGGGTTGCGCCCGGTGTTGATGAGTTCGAGCTGGCGGGCCTTGCCAAACGTAGCGGCCGCATCGTTTCTGCCCCGCTTGTCGACGCCGCCCGGGCCGCCTTCGAATGTCGCGTCTCCCAAGTCATCCGCCTGAACACTGCCAGTGGTGATGAATTGGATACCTGGTTGGTGCTCGGGGAGGTTGTCGGTGTTCACATTGACGAGGATCTCCTCGTAGACGGGCTTTTTGATACCGATGCCGCTAGGCCAATCGCCCGGGCTGGCGGGCCCGCGACCTACTACACATTGGGTGAGGCCTTTGAGATGGTGGGGCCTTAGGCACCCAACGCATTGACACCCCCCTCCCGATCGGTTAGGTTAGCCTTACCTGAAGCATAGGAGGGGTACGGTGAATTACGCCATAAAGGGCGCCGAGCGTAAGGTCGCGCGCAGCCAGGCTTGCCGCATTATCAGTGGTGGCGGGGATATGTCATTGACCGCGTATCAGATCAATGCGGGTGAGCAGCTTGACGTAGTGGCCCACGGTTTGGATGACCAAGGGCGGCTGACATTCGTCTGCCGTGCGGAGGATGCGCTGCTCTATGAAGATATGGCCGTGCGCGTTGATGCCGTCCTCAAGGCCCCCGAGTTTCGGGCCGACATCATTTCCGCAAGCCTGCATGGTTTGGGAGTGGTGGAGTGGCAGGAGTTCCATGGCCAATTCCGCTCCGGGATTATCCAAGTTGAGCAGGTATTTGTGCACAATTTTGCGCAGCCGATCCCGTTCCAATTCGGTGAGATTGTTGGCGACGCCATGCATCTGCCGGAAGTGGTGGTCGATGAATTCGCGGCGCGCGAGGCTGTCGGCGAACTGAGCAAACAGCAGTGCAACACGCTTATCGACGCCGTCGTGGCAGAAACCTACCCCGGCGGGGCCGTGACGATGTCAGGCTTTGGCGGCTGCGAGCATCACGCGGATGAGGTCTATGTCGTCGACATCTGCGAACACGGCATCACGTTGATGCAGACGGCAAACGGCCGGATGGCCACGGCGTTAGTGCCATTCGCGAAGGCTGCATACACCATTGAAGACTTGGCAAGGCGCGTCGTCGTGCTTGCCGCTGAAGCCTCGGCGCGGCACGCCTCATCGCGTATCTGATAGCCGTGAACCGAGTGTGGGCGCGGGGCTCCTATTAACAGGGGGTCCCGCACTTCCCACGACCCGACAAGTTAGGCAACTTCGTAGTCAGCGCACTGTGCGGTGTCACCAACGATGGAGATGGACTCGTTGGTACAGAGCAGATCCTTGTTGTGGGTACATTCCAGGCGGTGGCAAGCGCCAACCTTGCCGTCAGGGGTGGCGAGGCCGCCACGAGCGTCCAGGGTGATGAAGGTGCCACAGCTGCCGGTGCCGGCAACGGTGATGGCGACTGCAGTGCAGCCCTCGTGATTGAAAGCGCATGAGGTGGTTGCGCAGGAAGAAACCTTGGTTGCGTTGGACATGATGTGGACTCCTAGAGAATTGGTATGCAGTGAATTGCGTATCTGATACCTCTGATGCTAGGGCGCTTTTGTAGGGGCCGCAAGCAAGGAAAGGCTCCCCTGACCTGCGGAAATAACGCAACGCGAGTGTATTCTAAATGCTATTTGCGCCTAGAAAATCGGCGCACAATGGTCGTGATGATCCCGACGAACACCAGCAAGGCAATGACTCCGGCGATGGCGTAAAGTCCAATCTTCTTGTTGCCCGAATCAGCTGCAACCGTGGCAGGCTGGCTCGGGCTCTTGGCTGCATCAGTAGGGGTGGTCACGGGTTGTGCGGAATCGGTGAGCGTCACCACCGCCACGGAGGCGCCGTCACGCACTGCTTCCATAATGAAGGGATTATCCGGAGTTTTCCCCTCCGGGTAGGTCAGCGTCAGGGTGCGGGATCCCTTATCTATCTCGCGCTTGATGCCCTTGATCTCGGTGCCATTGACATCGAGGTAGCGCAGCTTCATCCCCTCGGTAGAAGTATTGCCAAACTGGTTGTATAGGCTCATCGCCTGGGAAAGGCTCAGTTTGGCGATGATCTGGTTGCCCTCGATCGTCGAATCGAGGTGAATCTGCTCTGCAGCGGAACGATCTACATCACCCGGATTCGCAGCGTCACCGGCGGCGCCTCCAGCTGAAGGAGTTCCCGAGGCAGCCCCGGAGCTAGCCTCTGATTGCAGCTCCTGCAGCTCCTGTGTCGGCACTGCGATAGGTGCTGCGCCTTCCTCCGCAATCAAAGTAATGGAAGCGCTCTGACCGGCCGCAGAGACTGGGACATTAGCAGTGCCGGAGGCAGGAGCGGTCACTGTGACGGCAGAGCCTGCGGATACAACGTTCCAACCGTTGCCGGAATAGCTTGCGGATACCGGGATGCCTAAGTCTACGGTCGTCGTTTCGCCAGCTGGAACCGAGATGGGGCCGCCGATCATGGATTGGGCGTCGATACCCGCGGGCAACTGGGCGCTGGCCGGGGCGGCGAGGCCAAGGGCGGACGCGGTGAGGAGGGTGGCGAGGATGCGACGCACGAGTTAAGTACCTTTCGACGAATACGTTGGTGCCAACTTAGCAGTTTCCTGTGGCGTGCGATTTCGTAGACATGTCTGCAATATACTGCTTCCATGCGAAAATTCCTCGATGTCATCTCCGCCATTGCCCGCTTCTACATGGCATATGTGTGGATACATGCCGGCACCGCAAAGCTCGGCAACCACATGGAGATGACCCAAGCGATCACCGCTTACAAGATCTTCACCCCAGAGTGGTCCGGATACTTAGCGCAGCTGATCGGCCCGCTGGAGCTCGCCGGCGGAGTGCTCCTGCTACTCGGGCTCTTCCTGCGCCAATCCTCCAAGGTCGCTGCGGTGGTGCTGGTGCTGTTCATGGTCGGCATCAGCCAAGCGTGGGCGCGCGGCCTGGCCATCGACTGCGGCTGCTTCAATGTGCAGGGGCTTAACGACGCCCAAACCATGGACTACGTGAAGACACTGGCGCGCGACGTAGGCTACCTATTCCTCACAGGTTGGACAATCTGGCGTCCCTTCCGCCGGTTCGCTATTTACTCTAAGTAGATCTAGGGAAATCTTCCCCCTAGTAACGCGGAAAACTGGGGATTTCAGGCATCTAAATCGTTGCTTGACGGGGAGGATTTCAGGCGCTGCAGCAGGCGCGCGATGCGGTTCCTAAAATGCAGCGGTGTTCGCATCTGATGCCTGGTAATCCGGACGGGGTGCCAGCCCAGCATGATGAGTTCTTGGACAACCTCGGAGTCATAGTCGTGTTGCTGGCGTTGGAGGTGGGGTGCGCCGTCATAGAACAGTGCCAAGCGATGTTCTGCTGCAGCCAGATCGGCGCGCGTAATCAACGATCCATTGCTTCTTCTGAAGGCGTATTGAGTCTGCCAAGTGGCAAGACCCAGTACTGAAAGCCGCAGATATGTTTCTGGCGGCGAATCGACTCCCAATGCGCTGAGTTGCCACAGCTTAAGGAACTCATCTTTATCGAAGCGGTCCGTGCACGCCGCCAACACCTCAGCATGGTGAAATCGGACAAAACGTCGAAAACTATCAATAACCTGCACTGACCGAATTTGCTGAGGAGTCCACTCCGGCAACTCGGGCACCCACCACTCGCAGTAGCCATCACGGACCTCGGTTAAACAATCGACGAGCGCGATGGCCGGGGGCACTAATCGTAGTGGCATGGAGCCACCACTAGCTTCGAAGACGCTAAACCTATGAGTAATGAAACGATGGTGCACCTGCAAATCTGAGTCTTTTGCCAGCGACTTAGAAAAGGAATGGATCATAACGGGAGCATTGTCGTGGAAGTAAGGAAGGCCCCAGAACTGCGCGGCAGCCCAGCTTCCTAAAACTCCAGAAGGGAAACGTAAAAGTGCAGCTTGAGAGCGGATGCTTAGTGGCAGTTCGCCAGCCGGAACCATGGAGTTAGGAAGGTAAATGCCACGTGAAATACGTGTAAAACGCGTGCGAATATGGTGTTCAGTAAGTCCGCATCGGAGGAGTTCGCTTTTAGTCTGAGGTAGAGAGCCCATACTAAGTTAGGCTGCGAACCTCATCGAAATGGTTGCATCACACTTAAGATGTGGGTGCCCCTATGGGGTCCTGGTGTGTCGGCTTCCTTGCTTGCCGGGGCGAAATCTTCCCCGCGGAACTGCGGCAGCTCCCGCAAAACAGCGAGTGTTTTCACGTTTTGGCGGGGAAGATTTGCAAGGGTGCAAGGGGGGGCAAGCCCGCAACTCAGCGTTGCAGGAGTAGTTCGCGTACGCGCGGCACGACTTCCGTGCCAAAGAGCCGGATGCACTCTTCCGCGACGGAATCGGGGTGCAGGCCACAGGTGTAGCGCATGATGAAGCGGTTCAGCCCTAGGTGCTCGACGGTACTAGCGATCTTCGCAGCCACGGTGTCCGGGGAGCCGATGAAGAGCGCGCCTTGCTCGATCTCCTTGCTGAAGGTTTCGGACATGTGCTCAGCTGGGATGCTGTCCCCAACATGATGGGCCCAGGACGGGAAGGAAGCTTCTCGGGCGACGTCATCACTTGCAGCGACGAGCCCCGGTACCAGGATGCCGAGTGGCAGGTCGCGGCGGCCGAAGCGGGAAATAGCTTGGTGGTACATGTCCACGAAGTGCTTCTGCTTCAGCGGATTGCCGGAACTGATTTGCAGCATGATCGGGATGTTGTGGCTTGCGGCCTGCAAAATTACGTCGGACCGGCCGACAACTTCGATCCATGTGGCATCTGCCCGGCACTGCTCAATCATGGCGACCCATTCGGCGAGCTGGGCGTTGAAGGTTTCGCTGGTGCTGGCATCTGCTGTGGGATCCGCGCCGGGTGGGGAGAAGTTGTCCCGCTCCAACACGATTTCCGCGCGCTTGCCGGTGAGCTCGAGGACTTGGTGGAATTCTGCGTGTCGTTGGCTTAGGTTGGTGCTGTTTACGTCACCTATCGACGTGGTCAGTTTGATGCGTGACGTGCGCTGTGCAACCTGCTGGATAAGGCAAAAGGGATCAAGCTCAAGAAGCGTGGTGGAAAAGGAATCGTTCACCCCGAAGACGTCCAAGCCACATTCTTCAGCGAGGATAGCCTGCTGGAGGGTTGCTGCGCGCCGGGTTGTGGCATCGCCGTGCGTTAGGGGCGCGGGATGGCCGGGCACGTGATAGTTGGCAACACCGAATTCGACTGCGAAGGTGTCTGCCTGCGCGATTGGCATCGCGACCTCCAAACCTATAAGTATTTAAATCGGACTTTAGTATATCTGCAGCATTGGCTTTAAATTGCATTTCTACCCGCAAACAATGCCCAAGATCACTGCAAGTCCAGGATGATGTCTATAAAATTCTGAAAAATCTCACGCATCCTGGCGATGGACAGGCTGCATTGGCGGTGCATTTGGCGACAAGACCGCGATATTCCTGATTTATGTAAGCAATATCTAAGAAAAGTGTTAATCTGCGCTAATTCATTCAAATAGTACACCCCCGAGAATGAAAATATGTTCCCCAAATCCCAATACTGGGGGAGATTGTGGGGGATTCCTGTTAGTGGAAACGAACTTCCACCTGATAGTCGGTTTTGCCGGATTGCTCCAAGTAGAGCTTCGCCTGGGCTTCGATCAGATTGGTGAGTTGCTCTTCTGCGCGGGTGAGTAGGCCGCCAGCAATGGCTTTATCGGTGGCGCGAGCTTCCTCGGCCGCGATGAATTTGGCGTAATCGGAGACCTCGTTCGGATTGAAGGGGTTCATTGACTGGTCGTAGACCTGGATCGAGTTCTGGTCGATGTTCGCGGAAAGTACTTCCGGCTTCGGAATGTCAAAGCTCACTTTCCGGGCGGTGTCGTCATATTTCGGCTCGATGGTTGTCGCATCGGGTAGGCCCGCCTTCACCACGCCGTCATAAGTAATAAGGAAGGACTTGCCGGTGAGGGGCACCGTCACATTGAGCAGTCGAAGACCTTCTTCGTCGGACTTTCCCACATTGGTGAAGGAGTATTCCTCCACGGCTAGTTCGGCGATGTGCTCGAAAGATTCGCTCACTGTGGTGGATTGGTGGCTCACCTTGCTCTCGCCTGGTTTCGGCAGGGGCGAGACCCAATAGATGCCGGCGAGAATGGCGAGCACTCCGATAATGGCCAGCAATTTGGTCAGGAGGGGAGTGCGAGCGATTTTCGGGACGGGATGGGACATGTGTGCCACCTTTCATTTCGGGTTATCCCCAAAATTTTAGTTCCTCATCTTCATGACATGACAGCATTGCGGGCTACCGCGTGCTTATCGACGCTCATCGGTGACCATACTGTTAGGTATTTTCTTTCACAGCCCTCAGAGCCGCCAGCTTTCAGCTAGTAAGGTCGATGCGGTATCTAGAAAGGATTTCAGGCATGGCAGAGGCAGTAATCACAGCTCGAAATTTGCGACAGAGGTTCGGGCGCGGTGATGCCCAAGTGCAGGCGCTCGATGACGTGTCGGTCGCCCTACCGCGCGGGAAGTGGACCTCGATCATGGGGCCCTCCGGCTCCGGTAAGACCACCTTGCTGCACACCCTTGCGGGTCTGTCCACGCCAACGAGTGGCAGTGTGGTCCTGGCGTCGACAGGCAAGCACACCGATCTGACAAAGCTCAGCGAGAATAAGCGGGCGGCGTTGCGACGCACCAAGATCGGTCTGATCTTCCAGGATTTCAACCTCGTTCCCGTCCTCAACGTGCAGGACAACATCAAGCTGCCAGTTCGCCTAGCTCATCGCAAGATAGATAAGGCCTTCTATAAAGAGATCACTGATCGCCTCGGCCTCCAAGGACGCCTCAAGCATTTGCCGCATGAGTTGTCTGGCGGTCAGCGTCAGCGCGTCGCCATCGCCCGGGCTTTGCTCGCCCGCCCCGACATCATTTTCGCGGACGAACCTACCGGCAACCTGGACTCGGAGGCCGGCGACAACGTGCTCACTATGTTCCGCCAGCTTGTCGACGACTATGGCCAAACCCTCGCGGTGGTCACCCACGATCCTGCCGCCGCCGAACGCGGTGACTATCTGATTCAAATGCGGGACGGGAAGGTGGTCTCCGCGTGATCCGCCTGGCAATTGCCCAACTGCGACGTCGTGGTTGGCGGTATCTTTCGCTGTTCTTCGCTGTTTTCGCCGCTGTGGCGTTGACGGTAGGAACTGCCGCGATCGTTGAGTCACTGCAAGCCACCGTCAACGGGATGTTTGATAAGCCCTACAAAGGCGTGAACACCGTCGCACAAGTCCGCTCTTCGGATAAAGCAGCAGTTGATGAGGCTCTTGCACAGATCCCAGGCGAGTATGCCTTTGACCAGCAGTTCTCTGTTTCTGTGAAGCAGGAAGGCTCGTTGTACCAGTCCACCTATGTTCGCAGCATCGCCGATGGCTCCTTACAGTGGCGGGATATCGTGGAGGGGCGGCTTCCCGTCGGTCCTGGTGAGATTGCAGTGGTGGACAATACGGCGCTCGGCAGTACGCTCCAGCTCAAAACCCCGGGGTCAGATGAGCTCAAGACGGTGACCGTAGTGGGACGGACCGAACAGTCCGCGCAAGAGCAATTGGGCGGGGCAACGGCGCTTTTTGTGGATGCTACTGTGGCACGAAACTGGGCGGGTAACTCAGTTAGCGGGGAGCTGCGTGCCGCAGAGGCTACGACGCAGCAGCTTAAGACGCTGCCGAAATCAGTGGTGTCAGAGGTCGCGGACGCCCAGGCGCATACTGCGCAGCTGGCGGGCAAATACCTGTCTGGTCGGGACCAGTACTTTCTGCTGCTTACGGCGTTCATGATCATTGTTGCGGTGGTGGCAATGCTGGTAATCTTCTCCAGCTACTCCGTGATTGCAGCAGAGCGTCAACGTGAGTACGCCTTGCTACGGGCGGTAGGCGCCTCGGCCACTCAGTTGCAGAGTTCCGCAATGGTGGAGTCCCTAATACTTGGCGTTGTGGCCGGCGCGGCGGGTATCCCGGCGGGTCTGTGGGCCGCGGGTTGGGCGGGTGTGAACGCCGAGAAGATTGGGGTGAAGGTTCCCCTGGTGGATGTGAGCCTGGCCCCGACCTGGTTGGCGGCGATTTTCGTTGTTGCCTTGGTGGTGTGTGTGGTCTCCGCGGTGCCGGCGGCACGCGGTTCAGCGCGTAGGCCCCTCGTGGATTCGCTTACGGCCAGCGCACCGAAGCAGTCGATCCTGGGCGTGCTGGTGGCGCCCCTGCTCGGCTGCGGGCTTTTGGGCGCGGGCGGCTGGGGGCTCACCAGGGTCTCCGGCTATGCCGGGCGGCGGGCGCTGGTCCTCGCGATCGGTTCTTCCGGCCTGATCGTCCTCGGTACGGCACTGGTACTGGCTGTGGTGCTCCCGTGGCTGATCTTCCAACTATCGCGCTTGTTTGCCTTTGCGCCGACCCTACACCTGGGCATGGCGTTCGTGGGTCGGCAGAGGCTGCGGGCCGGCTCCCTCGTTGCGATAGTGCTCGCCGGCACTGCCCTCGTGGCAGCTGTCTTGAATGGGCAGCAGCAGATCGAGGGTTACTTGCTCGGTAAAGCCACTAACAAGGGTGCGGTGGACGTAATGGTCCGAGCCATGGATGGGACTGCCGAGCAGCCGCTTATCGACGCGCTTGCGGCTACTCCAGGAGTCGTAAGCGCCCTCTCTCCGGTAGCGCTACCTGTCAGTGCAGGCGGTGCTAGTGACAATGTGCTAGCCCTATCTGCAACAGAGGGCGCCTCGGTGCTGCGTGGCCCAGTCACGGGTGCGGGACCCGGTGAACTCGTCCTCGGGGCGAACTCCCCGCTGCGCAACACACTAAGCGACGGCCAACGGGCACAGATCGCGATTCGTGGGCAAACCCACGATCTAAGCGTCCGTTATTCCAGCGGACTAGAGAGTTTCGTCGATCCAGTGGTGACCCCGGAAGTGCCAGCAATAGTGCGTCCAGGAGTAGATACTCGATTGCCTAACCCAGCAGTGCTGATTCGGGTTACTGGCAGTCATGCCCAGCCTGCCGACTCTCCGGTCGTCAGTGAGCTGCGTACTGCAGCTGCAAACGCAGGGGAAGAAGTGACATTTCAGGAAGCCTTCTCAGCTCGACAGGATATTGCGGCGATGGCCGCGCGAGTATTAACACTTTCTACTCTCATGAGCGTTGCTGCAATGCTCATCGCTGGAGTTGGTGCATTGAATACTGTAACTCTAGCAATCCGTGAACGTGCGAAAGACCAAACATTGCTAAGGGCAATTGGATACGGTGTGCTCCGGAAATGGATAACTCAAGCGGTCGAAGTGATAGCCGTTGTAATTCCGGCCCTGTTCGTTGGGTGGGCTTGTGGTAGTGCACTGGGGTTGCAAATTGCGGATGTCTTAACTCACCAATGATTCGATAACTAGAGCTACAACTGCAATTTGAATGATAGTTTTCCGAGATCGTACATTCGCAACATGCCTAGAGTTGGGCAGGGGGTACGTGCCCAGGTTGAAGGGGCCTAATCTAAATTCCAACCGTATCTAAACTAGATCAAGTGGTAATGTCGTTATTTGTAGAAGTGTGACTGAGCTATTGCCAATTCTAAATCTGTGTCGCATTTGTTATTGAGAAACACTCTGAAGGTAAGGACGGCTATGGTCGCGATGAAAGTATCGGATTCGAAAATTGCAGTGATTGGCCTAGGCTACGTTGGCCTGCCACTGGCAGTTGAATTTGGAAAGAAACTGCCAGTAATTGGCTATGATATTAACTTGGCTCGCATCGAAGAGCTCAAGAACGGTGTCGACCGTACTTTGGAAACAACCGCGGATGAGTTGGAATCGGCAACGGAGTTGAGTTTTACTGCTGATTCTGAGGATCTGTGTGAGGCCAATGTGTACATTGTTACTACTCCGACCCCGATCGATGAGTACAAGAAGCCGGATCTTTCGATTATCCTCGCCGCAACGAGGACTTTGGCCTCTACCATCAACCGTGGCGACATTGTCATTTATGAATCAACGGTGTATCCCGGTGTTACTGAAGAAGAATGCGTACCGCTGATCGAAGAGGTTAGTGGGCTGAAGTTCAACAAAGACTTTTATGCTGGATATAGCCCTGAGCGCATCAATCCTGGTGACAAGACTCATCGACTGCCAAGCATTGTGAAGGTAACCTCTGGTTCGACGCCTGAAATCGCAGACTTCGTCGATGAGCTGTATCGTACGATCATTACGGCTGGAACGCATAAAGCACCAAGCATCAAAGTCGCTGAAGCCGCCAAGGTTATCGAAAACACTCAGCGTGATGTCAACATTGCGCTTATAAATGAACTCGCTGTCCTCTTTAACAAGATGGACATTGATACCCAAGCTGTGCTGGATGCTGCGGGAACTAAATGGAACTTCCTTCCATTCCGTCCGGGGCTTGTAGGCGGGCACTGCATTGGCGTTGATCCCTACTACCTGACGCACAAAGCGCAAGCGATGGGACACAATCCTGAAATCATCCTCGCTGGACGTAGGCTCAATGATTCAATGGGACAGTACATTGCAAGCCAGCTCATCAAAGCAATGATGAAGCATTCCGCTAAGGTTGAAAATACAAAGGTACTGCTCCTTGGTTTGACCTTTAAGGAAAACACTCCTGATATTCGAAACACCCGCGTTGTAGACATCGTTGCCGAGCTTGAAGATTATGGGATTGAAGTAGACGTTTACGATCCTTGGGCTGACGCGGAAGAAGTTCAGCACGAATATGGTATTCAGCTAATTCAATCGTTGAAGCCAGGGCACTATGATGCTGTGATTCTTGCAGTTGCGCATAAAGAGTTTGCAGAGATGGGCGCAGAAGAGATTCGTGCGCTCGGAAACGAACAAGCGCTCATCTATGACCTAAAGCATGTTCTACCAAAGGATGCCTCGGACTTGCGACTGTAAACTAGTATTTCGCATCTACCAAACAACGCGTAAGGAACGAACTTGAAAATCTTAGTCACTGGTGGCGCTGGCTTCATTGGGTCAAATCTTGTGAAGCAACTTCAGCGAGATGGAGTCGACCAGGTTGCTGTAATTGATGATTTCTCGACCGGATTCCGGGAAAATTTGAAAGATCTTGATGTCGAACTCTTTGAAGGCTCGATTCTGGATCGAGACCTCCTAGGCGAGGCTGCTGCAGGTGCTCATGCAATCGTTCACCTTGCCGCAAGGCCATCTGTGCCACGTTCCATTCAAGATCCGGTGGCTTCGCACCACGCAAACGCCACCGGAACGCTTTACGTGCTCGAAGCGGCCCGAAAGGAAAACGCGCACGTCACATTGGCATCGTCTTCTTCTGTGTATGGCGCAAATAAGGTGCTTCCAAAGTCTGAAGACCTTAGGCCGATGCCAATTAGCCCGTATGCAGTGAGCAAGTTGGCTACCGAGACCTACGCACTCGCATATAGCGAAGTATATGACCTTCCTGTTCTACCGTTCCGCTTTTTTAACGTTTATGGTCCTGGACAGGCTGCAGGTCACGCTTATGCAGCCGTTGTACCTGCGTTTGTTGATGCAGCACTGCGTGGAGAACCACTTCCGATTAATGGCGACGGGTTGCAGACACGAGACTTTACATTCGTAGAAACGGTCACCCAAACTATTTCAAAGGCAGCCAGGGAGCGTATTCGCTCAAAGGATGCTGTGAATTTGGCTTTCGGAACGCGGTACACTCTACTTGACGTAATTGAGATTATGGAGAGCGAACTAGGGCAGCAGCTACCTAGAGAGTTCAGAGATCCACGTGCTGGTGATGTTCGGGATTCGCAAGCTGATAATGCGGCTTTAATGAAGCTATTCCCCGAAATCGAACCAGTGGGTCTCGAGCAAGGTATCGCGAAGACGATCGAATGGTTCGCAACCCTTCCTCGATAATCCCGTCGCTAAATTTCTGGTGCCGACTGACATAGAGGAGATTGTCGGTCGGCACCGTTTGTAGCTACAGACGGTACCCCGAAGGAGTCGACTCTTCAATTAGTTTATATAGATGCCGAAACAACTAATGGACGGTCGTGAAACCTAGATTCACGACTATCGCGAAGCTGAAATTAAAGAGAAAAGGTAATTTAGCAAGTGCGATCTGCCCGAGTTCTCCAAATTGCGATAATCGCCGGCGGATCAGCCGTGTATTCTTTAGCTCAATGGTTAATGCTTTTGCTTTTCGCCAGAAGTACCTCTTTAACTGAAATGGGTGCGTACTCGTACGCAATGTCGATATCAGCTCCATTTTTCATCTTTTTCTCACTTTCATTAAGGCAAGTTTATGTATCTGACCCTCAACGTGAAAGTTCCTGGCGAAAGTACCTTATTCTCCGCATCGTGGCAACGTTGGTGGCATTAGCTTTCACTTGCGCCTTCGCTGCGTTGAATCATACGTTCAATGGAATCTTTCTCTTCGTTGCACTTATCAAATCCGTCGATCTTATTGGTGATATTTGGCTCGCGCCTGCCCAATCGGCAGGCAGAACTAGATCGCTCGGCTTTTACCAATTCATTAACGGCTTGGCATCACTGATTCTCTTCAGCGGAGGAATCTACTTTGGCATGCCTGGTGTTTATGCGCTGGCAATGTCATTGCTCGGCTCCGTAATTGCTGCTGCATTCGCTTTGATCGTTGGAAGTAAATCCATCTCGAGCGCGCCCGAAATCGAAGGCTTTGACCAAAAGCCTCCGATGCTTCAAGCCTTTCAACTGGCAATCACGGCTGCACCTCTAGGCTTAGCTGGATTCCTTAACTCGGCGACACAGGCAGCACCAGGATATTTTCTAGAGCGGGCCGACGGGTTAGAAAGCGTCGGCATTCTTAGCGCAATGGTGTATCTGCTTCTAGCGGGAAATACTGTAGTCGGCGCGGTAGTACAATTTGAACTTCCTCGATCGGTGTCACAATATCAGAAACATGGTCGAGAAGTGTTGCTGAAGAGAACAAGAAGCCTCACTTGGAAAATGTGCATTTTGAGCGTAATCAGTATCGTAGCTGCGCTGCTATTTGGCGAGACGGTGATGCGCTTGTTGTATGGGCCAGAATATGGAGTTCAATCAGTTCTCGTTCTACTTGCTATCTCGTGGGCAGTAGGAGCGGTTTCGTGGATGTGGGACTTGGCGCTTGTTGTTCAAAGATCTTTCAATGTCCAGTTGGTTGCAGCATCAATCGGACTTGCTAGCTCGGCCTTAGCTTCCATTATACTGATCGGGCCCTTTGGTCTATTTGGAGCGGGCATGGCAACTTTGATCGCAAGAATTGCGGTCGCCTTGGTCCGAATAATCGGATTGACCTTTTATACTGGATATGTGCCGAAGCATCGACTGAAGCCCAGATATGGCCTTGGAACCCGCTAGTCCGCAGTCTATTTACCGGAGACGCATTATTCGCCTATATTGGCATCATTGCGCTGATTTATGTCGACTGTGTTAATTTGGGTCTAAAAATTGAAGCCAATTATAAAATGTTTAGAGTATCTGAGAGATGTAAACAGTCTGTAATGTCATTTGATATGATGCGTGAAACAGTCCCCAATAACTATGGGCTTCGTTGCCCTGCCTGTATACGGGTTGTTTGATGCATGCCGTTAAATATTGTAAACAACCTAAGGTCTCGAACGTACGCGTGCAGGTTAAAGCTGTACGCTCAGCGGAGCGTTGATGACTAGTGTTAGACTTACGAAGTCGATGTATAACCTGGCGACTGGCTAGATTGAATTAGAGACGAGTTATTGCAATGACTAAAACTATCATTTTGCCTTCCTGTGATGACGGGAATCGTGGAGATCAAGCACTTGTTTGGCAGACTAGGCAAGTAGCGAAGGATGCAGGGTTGGCGGATGAGTGCTACATGCTTACTGAGGACTTGTGCTCTGCACCGCAATCTGAGTCTTTAGGGATTGGTCTGTTGGCGCCTGTACTAAGCCATCCCAGTAAGTGGTACGCGCCAAAATCTAACCTGAGTTACGGCAAGATGCTTTATGCGATTTGGGGCATTATTTCGATTGTCGACGGCGTAAGGTGTGCGTTGTTTCTTTTCGAACCTACGAGAAGGATCTTTGGTTTTCTTTTAACCAAGGAAGAACGAAAGACCATTTCTCAGATTAAAACTGCCGACGCATGTTTCGTAAAAGGCGGCGGGTTTATTCACTCGACTAACAGTCTTTCCGATCCCTACAAGTCCTACTTTTTCATGTATCACCTTATGTTAGCGCAGTCGTTAAAAACTCCCGTATTCGTAATGCCAAACTCTTATGGTCCATTTGAGGGCGCGTTTTTTCAATCGATTGTTAAGCGAGTGCTAAATCGATGTGAGTTGGTCACGGCACGCGAATCTGTTTCGAAGGACATGCTGGGGGCTATTGGAGTCGAGTCGACAGTGTTTCCGGATCTTGCTTTTGGTCTAAAATCCGAACGTCCTGCCGAACCATACTTCAAAGCCTTGCGTGAATTGCACCCCGGGAGAGAAGTCGTTGGTATTACCGCGCGCCCGTATCGATTTCCAAATTCTGATAACCCGGTCGAGGCGTATGAAAATTACATTGAAGAGCTCCGAAAATTTTGTCGCGAAATTTTCGAAAAGGGCTACCTGCCAGTCCTGATTGAACATGTGGTTTCGGGCGGAGAGCACGAAAGTGATATTGCAGCCATCGAGCTCCTTGCGAGTAAGTTGGACAAAGGGACCTTCGAGATTTTTCAAGACCGCAGTCTTAACGCTAAGCAGATGAAGGCATTATATGCGGAGTGTGATTATCTTGTCGGTACAAGATTTCACTCCGTAATTTTCGCGATGTCTGAGCTCACTCCGGCTATCGCTATTGGTTATGGTGGCAACAAAAGTCAAGGAATCATGCGTGATGTTGGATGCCCTGGACGCGTGCTCCCAATCGAAGAAATGAATGCTGAAATACTGTTGTCTATGTTCGAAGATCTGATAAAGGACACTGAATCGGAAAAGTTCCTCAATCAATTGGTTGAGTCTTCAGCAATAAAGAACCAAGAATTAATAAAATTGGTTAGGTCGAAATTTTATTCGCGCGGCCGTCGATATTTGTTCTCTTAGGGTAAACGTGATCGGATAACTTCAACTTGAAGCTTCAGGGCCTGGACTCTTGATGTTTTTACGTAGTCTGTTTGGTTTTCCAGCGTTACAATCCAACTAGCTTGATGTAAGAGGTTTGAATGAAGTTCGGATTTTTCCACGACTCGCCAATAATACTCGACAACGGTAAGCACTACTCTCGAACACTGCAGAGCAACATTTGGGATAGATACATTCAAGAATCCGATGAGTTAATTGTTTCAACACGCGTCGTACGAACCGCGCATGGCTCGGCTGGATCCTCAGAGCACGAGCGTGTATCATTCCGTCCGATTGCTTCTTATCAGAGTCCCTTGAGCCTACTTCTTGCTGGTCCAAAAGTCATTAAAGAAATTGGCGCTGCGTTGGCTGATGTCGATGGCGCCATTGTCCGGCTGCCTAGTGTGGTTGGTTGGCTTACCTGTTTCTTAGCGAGGCTGTCGGGAAAGCCGATTCTGATCGAAGTTGTGGGTTGTTCATGGGATGCATATTGGCATCACAGTGGACTAGGGCGGCTAATGGCACCAATTGGCTATTTAGCAACAAGATTTTCAGTTAAGGATGCCCCTTTCGTTGTATATGTGACCAAGAGTTTTCTTCAAAAGCGTTATCCTACTAAGGGTCGGTCGGTTAGCATATCAAATGTTAACATTAAGCCAGATGTTTGTAATCTGAACGAGCGCTTAGCAAAGATTGAGTCTGATAGCCACTACCGGCACGCAAGTATCACTGTCGGTAGCATCGGGAGAATAGATCTGCCTTATAAGGGGCACGCAAGCGCGATTCAAGCGATTTCCTTGCTTCGAGATAGGGGAATTGAGTTAAAGTACGAAATTGTCGGTCCGGGAGATACTACCGCCCTTGAGCAGCTAATCTCGGAATTAGGACTTGATTCACAGATTACTCTTGTAGGCTCGCTTTCTTCTGCTGATCTTCATACGTGGCTGGATTCGGTGGACATCTACCTTCAGCCGAGTCTAACTGAAGGTCTACCAAGATCCGTCGTGGAGGCAATGTCTCATGGCGCTCCGGTAGTACTTTCTGACGTCGGTGGCCATCCAGAACTGGTTTCTGTTGAATACTTGTACAAAGCAGGTGACCCGGAAGAATTGGCAGACAAGATCGAAGAAGTACTCAATACCAATTTGGCTGTGCAAGCAAGCCGTAACTTTGAAGAAAGTAAGCGGTTTGATCGCGATGAATTACAAAATATCCGCAGCAAATTCTTGTCTCGTTTTAAGGAGTCAATTGTTTAGTGTCTCCAATTATGCAATTGTCGACCTCATACATTGAGTACTGCACTGGCCTCGGATACCCGTGGGTATCCAATCCTCAGACTAACCGGTACCAAATACCGGATTTCTAGTATCGAACGCCGACCAGATTCAATATTCGCCTGACATGTGTTGTCGGCACCGCAAGGACGTCGCATGCGCTGAATGTGTTCGTTGTGCGACTACACATGTGGTTTCGTCGATCGCCGTGCGTGTATACACCGGTATTCGGCGACCAGATAGTGTTTCAGCCAAAATCACGTAAAAAGGCTCTTTACGATGTAGAGTGGCATTGATTCTAGATTGCAATCCGCCAGAGTGGATCAGGGGCCGCAGGATGAACCTCTCCAGGTTGTGGATACGCAGTAGGACTCCGCGTAAATGCTCAAGCTGTCCGTTGAGCGTCTCTACTCCCCAAGTCGAAGTACGCCAATCTGCCCGCCTACCGGAGCCACGAAGACCGCTCCATTTGAGCAAGTTCTTCCAGCCTTTGTGGTATTCCGTTCCTGATCGACAAGGGGTTAGGTCCAAAGGATTGATTCGTAGCTTTCATCACGTACCTGGCACGATCCCTAAATGTTGTGCCACCCAAATTATGCCTCGAGGCGAGCTGTTTACTCTAAAACGAGAAGAGCCGTATAGTTGCTGAGTCAAATTGAATAGGCGCAATCAAGGCTCAAACACGCAGCTCCGAGAGCCCCGTTGAGCTAGTTAGCTAAAAGCGTTTCAGAGTCCGATTTCTGAAGTGTTGATTTGTTGTTCGATGCATGCCGACGCGAGCCTATCGCAAAAAAGACCGCCAGTAGAATTGCGCCTGTGCTTCCAGAAACGAAAGAATATAGCTCACCGCGGATTGCATAAAGGAACAGGTAAAGGAAGGCAACGGATAGCCCAAGCCACACCCCAGAAGATTGCGCCATTTTTAGGAGTAGACGGTGGATAGTACCGATAACGCAGAAGAAGGCCAAGATGCCGAAAAATCCTCCGTTCATAAAAGCTTCTGCAGTTATGGAAAAGCCATAAGCGTATTGGGCAATGTTGTCGCCAGTGTAAAGTACTACTAACCATTGAGATAGTGCGCCGTCCACTGTAGGGAGGGTATTGGTTAATGCACTTACCCAAGAGTCGGTGGGATACCAGCTTCCAGATTCAACCCAATCGTAAATAAAGGTATCAATAAATAGGGTTGATCCCTGATTCAAAATAGCAGCAAAAGAGAGTTCCTCTCCGGCACGTTGGACAAACAGGAAGGTGCCCAGCACTGCGGCAAGTGCTCCCATGAGTCCGAACTTTAATACCGATGCTCTAGATTTGCTAAAGACGACGAAGTGAATGCCGAAGGAAAATAAGATAAGAATGAAGTCGCGCTCGGTAGTAATTAGACAGTAAAAAATGAAAGATAGCCACCCTATCGCAGCCAATGTGCGGGAGAGGCCACGCTCATTCCAGTATGAGCCAGTCCAACAAAGGGATAGCGCCATGATCAAAAGGTATTGGTAGTGAAAACCACCAGCGCTCGAAATGGCAGCGCCTTTATTTCCGAAATTTCCTGAGCTGAGAACGGTTAATCCAAAAACTATCCCATATGCAATTCCTGAAACTAAGACAGTGTTAAAGGTCCAGGATGACCATTTTTGAAACGGAATTCGTTCTATGGAACTACTATTCTCGACCTCGTCGGAAAATTTAATTATACGATCTGAGATCCAAAGGCCGGTGATCGCGATTGCGTATCCTAGAGTTGCGGTGGGAATGTGATCTTCGACAGTACCTTCAAAGATTTCTTCTCCTAGTAGGTATGCAATAACGGGTCCAAATGAAAAATATAAGTAGTAAACCGCTATAAAAGCAAGGGAGCTAGGCCCGTTTTTGCGAAGGAACAGGCTTGCCGTAAGGACCGCCATCCACGTGATGCTCGTCCAAAACCCAACCATCTATGTCTTCCACCAATCGACTTGTAGTGCCTCACTGGCCGGCGGCCAACATCCCTTATTTCAATTATACTATGAGCATGGTCGAGAGATTCTCTCTCGGGGGATCATGTTATTAGAACGTGTGGATCTGTCTTCCGGTCACTCCATCGGAGAGCCATGACCAAGTGAACGACATTCTTCAGGTTTCGGAACTTGAGGTCGTTGGTGTTGTTGATCATCAAGCCTGTCGTTTATTGCTTTGACCGGCTTTCCGGTTGTCCTAAGTTCGAAGTAGGCTAGGAGTTTCTGTCCTGATGAACAACTACGTGCTGATCCCAATTGAGTAAAATTCTTAGCATTTCTCGGTGTTCCCTTGCCGACAGATTCTACGTCGGCATGCGGAGGGCTTTCCCGTGTTGGCTTTCGGGTGCTAACGGCTCGAAACCGTCCGTTGATGGACCAGCTACATCGTTCCCTCGAGTACCTATTTTTTAATGGTTGTTCGCCCCAAGTTTCAACGTTGCAGCGATTTCCAGGCACGTAACGTGCATCTGGCGACAAGCGGCTAGATGGTGTTGGGGCGAGGGAGGTAAACTGTTCGAGCTACGAATAGGTGCCTTATGCGTTGTCGACTATGGTGAGCGAATCTCGGTTGCGGGATGCATCAAGAGAAACGGTTTCTCTATTGGCGTCGCAATTTCAGGTTACGGCCAGAGAAGGAGCGACTTTGCCGGGCTACCGTCAATAGCGTATGCCCCTGTCGGAAAGGCGGCACCTTCAATTAAGGCAATGCAGTGGGACACGTCTTCTTTGGACACTTCCACTTGGCTTCCTGCCTCTAAACTGGACACTTCAAAGCCGTCCGGCGCTGAATTTAAGCCTACTAGAATTGAGGGCCAGTGATGACGGCACACCCGACAACTTTGTATGTCCACATATTCTCGGTGCTTCCGAAGATTTAACGCTGTCGAGAAAACTGGCTCTTCCTGTTTTGTAGTGCGTGATGATGGGAGGGCAGGTGCGGAAATTTCAGCGAATCACCACAACACTAGTGTGAAGATGAAAGTTCCTACACAATCTCAAACATGCCAGGGACCGTATCTTGCAGCTAACAGTAAGTCGAGTTCGACAGCACGGTACATGGCGAAAGCGGGCAGGATAACCAGTGGTGCGCAAGGAATAGGGTGGCCAGAAAGTCCATTTGCGCCAATGTATTGTGTTCCAGCTACAACCCCAAATGTTGCATCAATCCCGAAAGGCTCCTCACGATTAACTGCATACTCGCTAATAGCGAAAAATCTAAAGAACCTACTTAAGCTGTTAATGATCTCCGGGAAGCAGTCGGCAACTTGAAACGAGAGAGCGGTTAACATTCGAACTTGGGATCGCATTGGAGATAGAGTGGTCGAACCCTTGACTGAAGTGCCCCAGGTTTTGTTCCGCTTGAGTGGATGGGAAAATCTGGAACATGCCTAAGAAGTTTGACCAGGATGCGAAGGACCGCGTGGTCCGTCTTGTTGAGGATCGCATTCTGGCGGAGAATCT
>NZ_JBBHKW010000015.1:0-32026 GCF_037482625.1 Corynebacterium sp. H128
ACTGCCGAGCATGTCCAGTTTGTGCAAGATGAGCTCAATGACACTCCGCGAATCGTGCTGGGTGGGTGCACTCCTCGTGAGATACTGATGAAAACACTCAATGGTGCATTCACAGCTTGACACCGCCCTGGATGTCACTAGTTTTCAATAGCCGTGTCCTGGAAAGTTCGGCAAAAGGGGTTCGCGCGGGACAAGAACAGCGCGGGACAAGAACAGCGCGGGACGGGAAGGTGCAGGGACTCGCTAAGGCCTGGGGCGTCCCTCGTACCAAAATGGTACGAACGTGATGTCCTTGGAGTTCATTCCGAGTGATTTGATGCCGAAGGCGCGCGCGGCCTTTACTAGTCGATCCTCTCCGCTGGCCCACAGTTTTGTGGTGTCGGTGAGTGACCAGTCGGAAAGGACGTCGTTAAGCGTGCTCGGTGCTTCGGCTGGCGGGGCGACGTGGACGGCGAGGTTGCGTAGGGGGAGCTGCTCTAATGCGTCCAGCTCGATGTCTTCTAATGACGGAGTTACTACGAGGGCTGAGGTGCTTGCGAGGGAGTCGAGTTGGTCCAGGATAGACAGTAGAGCGGGTGTGCCGGTAGCATCCGCGACCAATACCTGTGGTCCGGCGGTGGGCTGCCAGAGTGCTTGGCAGTTCCAGAAGCCGCAGGTGTCGCCGACGCTAGCGGTGGAGGTCCAGTGGGAGCCGGGGCCGGGGGCGTCTTGGTGGAGTACAACGTCGAAGTCGAGCAGCCCCTGTACTGGGTCGACCGAGCGGATGGTGTACCAGCGCAGCCCGGGGCGAATGTCTGCTGGGAGGGCGGCGACGCTTGCGCGGATGTTGGGTTCGCTGCTGGGAAATGGCGTAAATTCTTGGCCGGGTTGGGGCATGAGGAGACCGAAGAATTCGTCTGGGCCGTCGAGCTTATAGCCGAAGAATCCGGGGGAGTGGAGGGTGATTCTGCGCAGGTTGGGCGCTATGTCTGCGGTCGCTGCTACGGTGCAGCAAAGTAGTCGGTTTGACACAATTCCCCTCCTAGGTTTTGATTAGGCTAACCTTACTAACAAATGTATTGAACGACAATAAGGAAATTCTGATGATGAATCGCCGTTCCTTCCTTGCCGCTGCAGCGGTATCCGTACTGCTGCTCACCGGTTGCTCTAAGGCCGATGTCGAACAGACTGGTCCGGGTGCAGAGCGTATCGCCGCCCTTGGGCTTGGCGACGTTGACACCCTCCTCGCTCTCGGCGTCACCCCAGTCGCAGTCGCACCATTCTCCGCGCCTGACGCAGTGTCCAAGAATGGTCTCGAGCCATGGGCTGAAAAGCTCGGTGAGGGCAAAGAAATGACCCCGATCTTCAACACCTCCAAGGGCTTTACCGCCGGGGTGCTGGAAGAGGTCACTGCCACCAACCCTTCCCAGATCATCGCCGTGAACCAGGCAGTGGATCCGCAGGCGAAGGAAGCGCTGGAGAAGATCGCTCCCACCACCCTGAAGCCAGAAGGCTTTGAGGACTGGCAGATCCCGTGGAAGGACCAGGTGGAGCAGATCGCCGGAGCCGTGGATAAGGAAAAAGAGGGTGAGAAGCTGATCAAAGACACGGAGGCCGCCTTCGAGGAGTACAAGAAGAGCCACCCTGAGCTGCAGGGCAAGAAGGCTGCCGTCGTGATGCCATACAGCGGCAAGCTGGGCCTGTACACCGATGCGGACGGCCGTGGCCAGTTCATCGAGTCCATGGGCATGGAGATCCCGGACGGGGTCCAGGGCACAGATAAGTCCCAGTTCTACCTCGATATTGCGCCGGAGAACTACTCCATCCTGGAGCAGGTAGACGTGCTGTACGTGCTGGATTACGAGGGCTCCGCCGAGCCCCTCAAGACGGATCCTGCCTTCGCCGCTTTGCTACCAAAGGCCAAGTTCATTGAGCAGTCCGTCGGCAACGCCATGAGTGTTCCGAACCCTGTCAGCATCCCGTGGGCTCTTGAAAAGCTTAAGTAGCGCGCTCACCCTCGTTGCACTGCTCGTTGTATCACTCGCCGTTGGTTCTAGGGCACTGCCGCTAGCCGACGTCCTTTCTGCCCTCGCGGGCAACGGCCCCGCCGATATTCACAACATCGTGTGGGGCATGCGTATCCCGCGTGGGCTCTTGGCGTGTCTAGCGGGCGGTTCATTGGCGTTGGCCGGGGTGCTTGCTCAGGCCTGGACCCGGAACCCACTGGCGGACCCGGGCATCGTGGGGATTACCGCTGGTGCGCGATTTGCTATTGCCCTCGCGGCGATCGCTGGTGTTGGTGGTGGCTTGTGGACTCAGGGCGTGCTGGCGCTGCTGGGGGCATTGGTGGCCACGGGTGTTGTGTTGCTGGTCGCCCGCACCACGAGCGATCCCATGACCTTGATCCTGGTGGGAGTGGGCATCAACGCGATGCTCATGGCACTGACCATGCTGCTGGCCCTGCAGTCGGAGTCGGTGTTCAATGACATGCGCCAGTGGTCGGTGGGATCCACCGTTGGGCGGGGCTATGGCGAGGTGCTCGTGGCGTTGGTCGGTTTCCTGATCGCGTTCTTGGTGAGCATCGTGGTCGCCCGGGACCTCGATATCCTGGCGATGGGCAGCGATACCGCAGCCGCGCTCGGGATCTCGGTGAATCGAACCCTGGCCCTCGTGATCACGGCGCTCGTCGTTGCCGCTGGCTCTGCGACGGCAGTGGTGGGGCCAGTTGCCTTCCTCGGCCTCGCCGCACCGCACATGGTACGCAGCCTCGGGCTCGTGACGGTACGTGACCTGCTATTGCCCACGGTTCTCGTCGGCAGCATCTTGGCGGTGCTGGCAGACATGATCGGCAGGCTTGCCCTGCGGCCCGGCGAAGTAGAGTTCTCCGTGGTCCTGGCAGCGATCGGCGCGCCTTTGATGATCTGGCTGATCCGCAAGGGGGCCCGACTGTGACCCGTTACGTACTCACGTGCGTTGGTGTAGCGCTGCTAGCGAGCGCCGCATACATCTGCCTCCTGTGCCTGGGTGCGGTGGCATTGACTCCCGCTGACGTGCTGGCCGCGCTCACCGGCGGCGGCTCTGCCCGAGCTGTTCAGGTGGTGTGGGACTTAAGGCTCCCAGTCGCCCTCGTCACTGCGATCGTCGGCGCAGCATTATCGACGGCCGGTGCCTGGACCCAAACCCTGGCCCGCAATCCACTGGCATCACCGGACATGCTCGGTATCAGTGGTGGCGCTGCTGTTGCAGTCGTCGCGGGTACCGTGCTGCTCGAGGTGAATGATTTCTGGGCGCGCGCCGGGCTCGCCCTGCTGGGCGGCATCGTTACGCTCACGCTGTTGCTGCTGCTCGGGTTGGGGCGCACCACCCAGCAACTGATTCTCATTGGTGTGGCCTTGGCGCTGTTTGCCCAGTCCGCGGTGTCCTATCTGCTGTTGCGCGCGGACTTGATGCGTGCGACAGAGGCCCAGGTGTGGCTTGCTGGCTCCACCGGTTTCGCGCGCTGGGAGGTAGTGCTGCCGCTCGTGTTGGGGCTGGCGCCCTTCGTGATCCTGGGGCTTTCCCAGCACCGCGATCTGCCGGTGCTCGCGCACGATGATGCCACCGCGATTGCTCTGGGTGTGCCATTGCGGCGCACTCGACTGTTACTCGTGGTGGCGGCAACTGGGATCGTGGCGGTGGTGGTTTCCGTGGTGGGGCCGTTGGGCTTCGTGGCACTGGTTGCGCCACAGTTGGCCCGCATCCTTGGCGGTACCGCAGTGCCCGGTGTGGTGCTGTCTGCGCTGATGGGGGCGGCACTGTTGCTCGTGTGTGGCGTCCTCGTGGCGCTGTTGCCGGTTACGGCGCCAGTTGGTTTGGTGACGTCCGCGATCGGCGGACTCATGCTCGTCTATCTGGTTTCCGCTAGGAGGAAGCGATGATCCTGAAAGCTTCGAATGTTGTGGCCGGTTACGGCGAGGAGCCGGAAGTGGTGCGCGGGGTGAGCCTCGAGGCCGCTGCCGGGACTGTGACCACGCTGCTCGGGCCTAATGGCTGCGGCAAATCCACACTGCTCAAGACGATGTCCAAGGTGCTCGATCCGCGCTCCGGAACGGTGACGGTCGGGGCACAAGCGGTGGCAGACCTGCGACCGCGGGAGGCGGCGCGGCTCGTCGGCATGCTGGCGCAGCATCCGCTGGCACCGGCGGGGTTGACTGTGCGCCAGCTCGTCGAAAGGGGGCGGCATCCGCACCGGGGATTCTTCGGCGGGCTTTCCGACGCCGATAATTCCGCCATCGACGCCGCCCTTGCGGCCACCGCCACGAGCGAGCTCGCGGATCGCCTGGTTGATGATCTTTCCGGTGGACAGCGCCAACGCGTGTGGTTTGCCATGGTGCTCGCGCAGGACACCCCGGTGATTCTGCTGGACGAGCCCACCACCTATCTCGACCCCGCCCATGCCATCGAGGTACTTGAGCTGGCTCGGGCGCAGGCGGAGCTTGGAAAGACTGTGATCATGGTGCTCCATGACCTGATGCTGGCGGGTACCTACTCTGACGAGCTGGTGCTCATGAAAGAAGGATCCGTGCTTGCGCACGGATCCCCACTCAGTGTGTTGACCGCCGACAACCTGGCACAGGCTTATGGGCTTCGCGCAGAAATCTGGGATGATCCTGCGTCCGCGAGCCCGGTTATTGTGCCGCGTGGCGTGGTCTAGCAGCTAGATCTTCTCTTCGCTGTCTTCCTTTCCTGGCAGTACCAGGGAGAACAGCAACGCGATCAGGCCGCAGCCCACGCCGATAATCATGGCAGTGGAGTAGCCGGATCCGCCGGTGGCAGCAGCTTGAGCGACGGTCGAGGCCATCACACCGATACCGAGGCCGGCACCCAAGTTGAAGGCCGCAGAGTTCAGGCCCGGGAGCACGCCAGGGCGGGTTTCTGAAGAATAGAGCACGCCCATCGCGTTGATCGTGGTGTTGGACATCGCGGTGTAGCTGATGCCCAGGCACAATGCAATCGCGAAGACGATCCATTTGTCGTGGTAGCCGGTGAACACGAACAGCGCCAGCAACACGGTGGATCCGAACAAACCGATCCGCAGCAACAGGCGGTAGCCCACCAGTGGCGCGTACTTGCCAACAAACGGGGAGATCAGCCAACCAGCCAGCGAGAATGGCGTCAGGTACATCAGCGCGGACACCGTACTGCTCATACCAAAGCCGGCGGGATCTTGGGAGATCGCTGGGATGAGGTAGAGCAGGGTGGCAAAGGCCGAGGCCATGGTGAACAGGGTGGTGCCCAAGAGTCCCCAGGTGGAGCGCTTCTTCAGCTCGACGAGTGGAACCAGCGGGTCACGGTGGTTCTTCTCCACTGCGACGAAGGCGAATGCGGAGGCGATGCCGATGACGAACATTGCCATGGTCCACATGCTCGACCAACCCAGCTCACTGAAACCGAAGGTCACGCCCATGTTGAAGGACCACAGTGCCAGCGTGAGCGCGATTGCGCCCAGCCAGTCCATATTCGCTACCGCGGTGACCCTGGTTTCTGGGACCCAGGCCAGGAGCGTCAGCAAGGCGATGAGCTCCACGGCCAGGATGCACAGGACCACGGCTTTGTAGCCGAAGGCGTCGGTAAGCATGCCGCCGACCAAGGTATCAATGCCCGCGACACCGGAGTTGATGGCAGCGACCAGGCCGATGTAGAAGCCGTATCGCTTCGGATCCAGGATGGCGCGCAGAGTCAGGTTGCCCAGCGCGAAGGTCGCACCGCAGAAGCCCTGCAGTGCGCGGCCGATCATCAGCCACAATGGGGATGCGGTGAACAGGATCAGCAGGGTTCCGAAGATCATGACGGAAACGGAAACGATCAGAACCCTTTTACGGCCGATCTTGTCCGCGAAAGGAGGGAAGAAGACGGCGAGTGCGGCAGCTACTGAAAGGAAGACAGTAGAGGACCAGCCGATGACACCCGGGTTGGTGTGGAGGCGGTGGGCCATATCGCCAATCGACGGCGAGAGCATGGTGGCGTTGAGCTGGAAGCTTGAGATGACCAGCATCAACGCGGTCAATACGAGTGCCGGGGAGGCATCTTTACCGCGGACTTTATCCACGGCTACCGGAGCTGAGCCTGACATCACCACATCAATTCGATCGAAGGGACGGTTGGGGTGGCCAGGATGGTGTCCAGCATTGCGAAGAACGCAGCGTGGTCGGCCTTCTCAATCACAGTGGCGTTAGGCGTGAGGTCATACTTGTCCCAAGCCATCGCTGAGAAGCCGCGAGTGAGCTCGGAGTTTGTCTCAATATCAACCCGGTAGCGGCCATCTTGCAGGACGATCTCAGGGTGCAGCAGCGCCGCCAAGGTCATCGAATCTGGGTGCGTGGAACCGAAGACACCGACGGATTCATTGAAGTCCAAGGTGGTGTCACACACACGCTTGAAGAAGCGTGCGATAGGCGTATCCACGGACACCGTGCGGTCATAGACCTCACGGGTGATGGTGGCGTCGTCGAGGGTTACTGGATCCCATGGCAGGATCACGATGTCTTTGAAGCCGGCATCCATGACGATCTGAGCAGCCTCAGGGTCAACATAGAAGTTGAATTCAGCGGACGGGGTGATGTTGCCACGGCCGTTATTAGAGCCGCCCATGATGTAGACACTCTTAACGTTGTCTACAAAGCTGCGATCCTTAACAATGGCCGTCGCAATGTTGGTGAGCGGACCGATGCAGACGACGGAGACTTCGCCTGGGTTTTCGGCCACGATGCGGATCATGGCATCCACAGCATGCTCGGTAGAGGTGGAGCAATTGCTGAAGTCCATGGACAGGCCGCCGGCGCCATCGCCGTGGACGTTTTCCGCAGAGGCCCAAGGGCGCATCATGGGGTTATCGCAACCAATATGGATGGGCACCTCGCCCAATTTGCCGCAGACGCTCAACGTCATGTGAGCGTTAGCAATCTGCTTTTCAAAGCCCACGTTTCCGGCAACCATGGTGATGGCGCGGAGATCGGCTACCGGGTCAAGCAGACCGAGCATGATGGCGACACAGTCGTCTTGAGCAGTGTCGGTGTCAAGAATGAAAGGGATCTTAGACATGTGGCGTGAATCCTTATGTGGTTAGTAGCTATCAGCGTTATTTAGGTGGCCCGTGACGATTGCTACCGAGTTGGAGGAACCAACGAGGGCAGCGCCCGCCTGAATCAGGGAGAGGGCGTGCTCGAAGGTGGAGATACCGCCAGAGCCCTTCACCAGCACCCCTTCCGGAGCGAGGGACTTGAGGAACTTGATGGATTCCACATCCGCCTTTTGAACCGAGCCGGAGGAGGCGTTCTTGAGGTACTTCACGCCCGCCTCGATGGAGAGCTCCACGGCAGTCTTCTGCAGTTCAGGGGTGAGCAGTGGCAGCTCCAGCATCACCTTGATAGGCACGCCGCAGGCGACGACGCCGGCGATGTCCTCGCGGAAGCGATCGAACTCGCCATCCTTGAGCCAGCCGATCTGCACTCCGATATCAATCTGGGTGGCGCCCAGGCGTACCAGTTCTTCTGCCTCCGCAGCCTTGCCACGGGAGGTCATCACACCAGTGGTAGGGAAGTCCAATGCCGAAGCGACTTCGATGCCGGTACCACGCAGGACTGCGGCGGTTTCCTTTACCCGGGAGCCGGCGACCATAGCAGCGTTGAAGCCATAGGTGACGGCTTCTTCGGCGTGCTGGATTGCCTCCTCTTTAGTGGTGCCAATGGCGATGCGGGTGTGCTGAATGTATGGAGCCAGATCGCTCGGATTGACGATGTTTTCCGGTGAGACAGTCATGAAGACCTTTCCTTAGAGAGTGATATTGAAACGATTTTTGATGAGTTGAGCCGTCGGCAAAGCCGGGATGACACCTTCAGACTCAACTGCAACTGAACCGACGAGGCAGCCGAAACTGCTCGCGAAGGTGAGGTCGTGGCCATAGAGCAGCGCCGCGGCGACACCGGCGTTGAAGGTATCTCCCGCGCCGGTGGTGTCCACGATTTGCTGCGGGACTATTGGATCAACTCGGTGCGCTTTGCACGGGGAGTCTTTGCTTACAACTACGGCGCCTCGTGCACCGTCGGTGAGGATCACATCCACGTGGTGGCGCTGGGCCAGCTGCGAGGCGATATCCTCGGCGGTGTCGGCAGCTTCGCCGACGCCAAGCAGCTGGCAGGCCTCGGTGTAATTCGGGGTAATCAGGTCCAGATTCGCCCAGTCCGCTTCTGTGAGCTGCGGCGCGGGCGCGGGATTCAAAATGACGCGACAGTTTGCCTCGCGCCCAAGCCGAATCGCGGCGCGAATGGTGTCCTCGGGGATTTCACAGGAGATCAAGACGATGTCTGCTTCCTCGAAAGCCGCGGCGCGATCTTGTAACAGCGCGGGCGTTAGATCGTCGAGAACCCCGTTTGCGAGGACGATGCGGTTTTCGCCGGAGGCTTCTGTGATGATGCAGCCCACCATCGTGTTGCCCGGTATGGATATCACGCCGTCGGCATTGATGCCTTCCTCGTGCCAGAGGGTGCGGGCGAGCTTCGCGCGTTCGTCTTCGCCGACAGCCGAAAAGAGGCTGACGTGTGCTCCAAGCCGAGCAGCGGCGACCGCTTGGTTTGAAGCTTTGCCGCCGTGGTGTTCTTCCAACCGAGCGCCAGAGACGGTTTCTCCCGCTGTCGGCGCTCGTTGGGTATAGAACGAAAGGCCGACTCCGTAGCCTCCAACAACCAAGAGTTTCATCTAGCTTCTCCTTCGGGGAAAGGGCGATGTGAATGCAGCCTGTGATATGTGTACAAATCTACACAATGTGAACAACTATGTACATGAATTGTGATGAGTTCCCCATTGCCTTTGTTTTCTCCATGCAAGCTAGGCTGAAAGAGTGGGAATCGGAAAGGAAAACACGGCACAGGTCATTGACTTGGGCCTGCCCGATCCGTTGTATCGGCAGGTCTCGGACTATTTGCGCGGGAAAATCCTTTCTGGGCAGTGGCCCTCGAAATTGAGGTTGCCTTCTGAGCCGGATTTAGCAAAAGAATGTGGCGTCTCCAGGGGCACATTGCGCAAGGCGATTGAGCAGCTACGAGCAGAAAAGCTCCTCGTGCAAGTGCGAGGGCGCGGAACATTCGTGACAGAACAAGCGATCGATTCTGCGATGACCACCACGCTGTCCTCCATCTTTGAGGAATTGACCCGCCGCGGCATCGACTTTTCCACACGGGTGCTCACCCAAGAAGAATGCCGGGCGGATGAGTCCATCGCGGCCCGGCTGGGCTTGCCCCCCGGCGAGAAATTGGTGCATCTGGAGCGTTTGCGTTTCGACGCGATCGGCCCCATCGCCTTCATCCGCAACTACGTCACCCTGTCGGCCGCCGAGCGGGCGGAGCTGCTGGCCACCAACTTGGAGCGGGAATCCCTGTTCGCGGAGATTGAGCGGATTCAGGAACACCCCATCGCATACGGCGAACGCTCCATCACGGCGGTAGCTGCGGGTGGGGAAGAAGCGCGAGCGCTCGGCATAGCGCCCGGTTCCCCGATGCTGTACATGGAGCAGGTGTCTTTTGCAGCAGATCAGCAGGCGATTGAGTGCTCGAGTATTTGGATTAATCCTGCGCGAATGCGAATTCATGCGAAGGCTGCGCGCTAGCCATCGTTTGGTTCTGGAATGCTGCGCATCTCAGGTAGGCTTCTAAAGCGTTATAGAGGAAAGGGCCCCTACATCCATGCCAAAGAACTTTGCGGAAACCACGTTCACGGATCCGAAGCAGATTCGTAACTTCTGCATCATCGCGCACATCGACCACGGCAAGTCCACGCTGGCCGACCGCATTCTGGGTCTTTCCGGCGTCATCGAGGCGCGAGACATGCGCGATCAGTACCTGGACAACATGGATATTGAGCGCGAGCGCGGCATCACCATCAAGGCGCAGAACGTGCGCATTCCGTGGACTCCGACCACGGGTAAGCATGCCGGCGAAGAGATCGTCATGCACCTGATTGATACGCCGGGGCACGTGGACTTCACCTATGAGGTCTCCCGCGCGTTGGAGGCCTGTGAGGGCGCCATTTTGCTTGTCGACGCCGCCCAGGGCATCGAAGCCCAGACGCTGGCTAACCTCTACCTGGCCATGGAAAATGACCTGGAGATCATCCCAGTCCTGAACAAGATCGATCTCCCAGCCGCCGATCCGGAGAAGTACTCCCTGGAGATCGCGAACATCGTTGGCTGCGAGCCAGAAGACGTGCTGCGTGTGTCCGGAAAGACCGGTGTCGGTGTGCCAGAGCTGCTGGACAAGGTGTGCGAACTCGTGCCCTCACCGTCCAACGCGCTGCCGGTGGACGCGCCTGCCCGCGCCATGATTTTCGACTCCGTCTACGACACCTACCGCGGCGTGGTCACCTATATTCGTATGATCGACGGCAAGCTCGAACCACGCCAGAAGATCAAGATGATGTCCACCGGCGCTACCCACGAGCTGCTGGAAATCGGCATCGTGAGCCCGACCCCGAAGAAGTGCAAGGGCCTGGGCCCCGGCGAGGTGGGCTACCTGATCACCGGTGTAAAGGACGTGCGCCAGTCCAAGGTCGGCGATACCGTCACCTGGGCACAAAACGGTGCCGAAGATGCACTCCAGGGTTACGCAGACCCGAAGCCGATGGTCTACTCCGGTCTCTTCCCAATCTCCCAGGCGCAGTACCCAGACCTGCGCGATGCGCTGGAGAAACTGCAGCTTAACGACGCCGCCTTGACCTGGGAGCCTGAAACCTCCGTCGCCCTCGGCTTCGGTTTCCGCCTCGGCTTCCTCGGCCTGCTACACATGGAAATCACCCGCGACCGCCTGCAGCGCGAATTCGACCTGGACCTGATCTCCACCGCGCCGTCGGTAAGCTACCGCGTCGTCGCCGAAGACGGCGAAGAGATGATGGTGCACAACCCTTCGGACTGGCCGGGCGGCAAGCTGCGTGAGGTGTGGGAGCCGATCGTGAAAACCACCGTCATCGTGCCGGCAGAGTTCGTGGGCACCACGATGGAGCTATGCCAGCAAAAGCGCGGCCAAATGGGCGGCATGGACTACCTATCTGAGGACCGCGTGGAGCTGCGCTACGTCATGCCGCTTGGCGAGATCATCTTCGACTTCTTTGACATGCTCAAGAGTAGGACGCGTGGCTACGCCTCCCTCAACTACGAGGAAGCAGGGGAGCAGGAGTCTGACCTGGTCAAGGTGGATATCCTGCTGCAGGGCGAGCCTGTCGACGCCTTCTCCGCCATCGTCCACCGCGACAACGCCCAGTGGTACGGCAACAAGATGACCGTGAAGCTCAAGGAGCTTATTCCTAGGCAGCAGTTCGAAGTGCCTGTTCAAGCTGCGATCGGCACGAAGGTCATCGCCCGCGAAAACATCCGTGCGCTGCGCAAGGACGTGCTGGCCAAGTGTTACGGCGGCGACGTCTCCCGTAAGCGCAAGCTGCTGGAAAAGCAGAAGGAAGGCAAGAAGCGCATGAAGAACATCGGTTCCGTGTCCGTGCCGCAGGAAGCGTTTGTGGCGGCGCTGAGTACGGATGAGGGGTAGTTTGCTTTTGGCTTCTCGACGGCCATTTTCGGGGAATTCTGGGGGGCGGCCATCAGGGTATGTCTAGAATCGGGCAAACTTAAGTCCTCGTTGTCTCTACATAGAATGAGTTCTATCGCAATACTTTCGGGACAAGTTCCTAATGATTTCCGTTTCTGGCCGATGGCGTTCGACTGAGATGAATTGACTACAGAGTCAGTTTGATCCTTTATAATTACATTATTGAAATTCGAGCTTTTGTACCGCAATTGAGGAAAATAATAGGAATGAGCGGCATTCTCAACAAGCATCGTGGTCGGCCAACGAGTTCAGCTTTTCTCAAGGAAGGCTTGAAATGAGGGATTTTGCTACTCATTTATCTAATCATCAGGCGAAATACTTTGCTCATGAGCTAGAGCGTAGCTATTCCAATGATCATGTGGGTAAGTTGGCTGGGCTTTTGTTTGATGCTCAGGTGGAGCCGAAGCCGCACCAGATTGAGGCGGCTTTGTTTGCGCTTAAGGGCAATGCAACTCGCGGTGTGATTCTGGCGGATGAGGTTGGTCTTGGTAAGACGATTGAGGCCGGCATTGTGATTACGCAGTATTGGGCGGAGCGTAAGCGCCAGATTCTAATTATTGCTCCGGCAAGCCTTCGGCAGCAGTGGAAGCAGGAGTTATACGAGAAGTTTTTGATTCCCTCGGAATTGCTGGATTCAAAGTCTAAGGTTAGCTTGCTCAAAGTGAAGACCGGGAGTCAGGTCTTGATCGCGTCCTATGAATTTGTGCAGCAAAACAAGGCCGATCTGCTCAGGCGTTGGGATCTGATTGTCGCTGATGAAGCGCATCGTCTGCGCAACTTCTATAAGGGCCGTGCTCAGTCCAAGGTGGCATCATCGGTCGGTGATGTTCTGGATGGTGCAGGCAAAATTGTATTACTGACTGCCACTCCATTGCAGAACCGTTTGGAAGAGATTTACGGCCTAGTTTCGCTTTTCGACCCGGAGTACTTCCGTTCGTTGGAGGTTTTTCGTGAGCGTTATATTAAGTCCAATGGTTCGCAGTTTAGTCCGGACGATTTAGCTGAACGTGTCGGTCATTTGACCAAGCGAACGTTGCGTCGGGATGCCGAAAAGTATATTCGTTTTACGAAGCGTGATCCGCTCACTGTTAAGTTTCAGCCTTCCCAGGCTGAAATGGAACTTTATGATCTGGTTAATAGCTATCTTCAGCGCGAGACGCTGTATGCCTTTAATAGTTCTCAGCGGTCGTTGTCTTCGCAGGTGATCCGTAAGCGACTCGGTTCGTCCACGTATGCGGTTGGTATTACTCTTCGTAATACGGCTCGTCGTTTGGCTGAAGAGTTGGCGGCTGAGGGCCGTCGCATCAGCAAACAGAGTTTCTTTGATTTTGAAGATGAACTTCTTGATGAAGAACAAGCGGCGTTTGAAGCATTCGGTGAAATGACCGAGAATGATCGAGGACACGATTGGTCAGATCCGCAGGTTAGACGGCTTGTGCAATCCGAGATCGATGAGCTTAACGAGTACGCATCGTTGGCGGAATCGATCCACCAGAATCAGAAGTCGCTGAAACTTGGTGAAGCTATCGAGCGTGGTTTTGAAAGGCTTCGGGAAGTTGGAGCGCCTGAGAAGGCCATTATCTTCACTGAATACACTGCTACCCAGGACTTCCTAGCGGAGACTTTGCGGACTGCCGGTTATGGCGACGGATTGGTGTTTTTCAATGGTCAAAATAACTCTCCCGAGTCAACAGAAATCTACCGGGCCTGGCTCAAGAAGAACGCTGGCAGTGACGTCATTACTGGTAATCCGTCAGCGGACCGCCGTAAGGCCATAGTCGACTACTTCCGCGACAGCGGCAAGATCATGATCGCTACCGAAGCGGCGTCGGAGGGTATCAACCTTCAGTTCTGTTCGATGCTGATTAACTATGATCTGCCGTGGAATCCTCAGCGCGTTGAGCAACGTATTGGCCGTATCCATCGATATGGCCAGAAGTACGATGTCGTCATCGTCAATTTCTTTAATGAAGGTAATGCCGCTGAAGCTCGCATCCTGGAGCTGCTTGAAAACAAATTCCACTTGTTTGATAGCGTCTTCGGCGCCAGTGACGAAGTGCTTGGTCGAATCGAGAGTGGGTTTGATTTCGCCCAGGAGATCGCCAAGATTTACGACAATTACCGCACAGCAGATGAAATCAACACGGCATTCCAAGTGCTGGAAGAAAAGTACGCTGATACGGTCAGTAAAGATATGGCTGAGGCCCGATCAAAGGTTTTCGACAATCTTGATCCATCGGTTCGTGACCGTTTGAAGTCGTACGATGAACAGTCTGGCGAGGTGCTCAATAAGTTTGAGCAGTTGCTCTTACTCTTGACGATTTATCGTCTGCAGAACATGGCTGAGTTTGACGGTGATGGTCGCAACTTCGTGCTTCATACCGCTCCTATAGGCGACATTGCGACAGGTCGCTATCACTTTAAGTCTTCACCGAGCGAGAATTCTCGACAGTACCGTTACCACAGCGACTTGGCTAAATATGTCATTGATGGCGCAATGAGCGCCGAAACGCCTTATCAAGAGCTGGTGTTTGATATCAGTCAATCAGAGCGTGTGAGCTCTCGAATGAAGCAACTAGTTGGACAATCTGGCGCTCTGACGGTTCGTAGCCTGACATTCACGATGAAGGCCAACGATAACGACATTTCTGAAAGCTATCTGCTGGCAGCTGGTGAGTCCGATAACGGTGAATCCCTCAACCAAGAAGATGTTGCCGAAATGATGGACCTGCGGGTATCCGAGTACCTCGATGGGGAAAGAGGAATCACTCCGGAGGTGTTTGCTGAGGCTATACGCAAGCAGCAAGAGTCACTGGAAAAGGAAGTGCAACTCCGCAATTCGAGTTATTACAACCAGCAAGAGGAGTTGCTTGAGTCGCAGATTCTCGACTTGGACACTGAGCGCAGAAAAGCTGTTCGGGAACTAGAGCAAAAGCGCAAGGACTTGCGTAAGCAGGCAAACCAAGCGGATGACTCGATGGAGCAGCTCAGGTTTAAGAAGAAGGCTCGCGCGCTGGATGTTGAAATTGATGAGATCGAAGATAGGTATCGAAAAGAAAAGCGAGATCTGCGAGATCATGTCGATGAGTTGCATATTCTGATTAAGCAGTCGTTGCAGGGCAAGCGGGTAGAGAAAGAAATGTTCACTATTCGGTGGCGGATCAAATCGTAAACAAAAGGCAAAAGGAGATAATGGTGAACGAAGAACGAGAAATGATCAATGAAGTGCCAGGCAGTAGCCCTGAGTTCCGCACTGAGCTCGCTGAGCAATTGGCGGATCTTGCTCCTGAGGCGATCGCTGACGGCAAGATAGATGTTGAAAAGCTCAAGGAGCTACTCGAAGGCGATGCTTCTGACACTAGCGAGCGTTTTGGTTTGTTTTGGCCAGGTAAAAAGCGTGCTATGCGCGCAGCCCAAACCCCAACGACCGCGACTCTTCGCCCCGACAAGGAAAACTCCAAAGATTGGGACACCACCAAAAACGTGTTCATCGAGGGCGACAATCTCGAAGTATTGAAGATCCTGCAGAAGCACTACCACGGCAAGATCAAAATGATTTACATCGATCCGCCGTACAACACAGGCAAAGACTTCGTTTACCAGGACGATTTCAAAGAGGGAATTAACACCTATTTGGAGTGGTCTAAGCAGGTCAACGAAGAAGGCAAAAAGATGTCTTCGAATTCAGAATCTGAGGGGCGCTATCACTCTAACTGGCTCAATATGATGTATCCGAGGTTGAAGCTAGCGCGAAATCTACTTGAAGCCAATGGCGTTATCTTCATTAGCATTGGTGTCGATGAAATGGACAATCTGAAGAAGATCTGCAATGAAGTCTTTGGAGAACAAAACCATATTGCCACCTTTGTCTGGGAAAAGACTCAACATTTTGGCCGTCAAAAGGTGAATACCTACTCGAATTATGACTATGTGCTATGTTTTGCGCGTCAGCTTTATAGCCGTGACGGCATGAAAAAGGAACTACTGGTTGAGTATGAAAAGAACGAGTTTGAAGATGCACCTCTCTATAATGCATCGAATCCAACTAAAGTAGTCAAATTTCCGGCAGGAACAGTCAAGTTCAATATCAAGGACGGCGAGTATTCACGTTCAACGGATGAAAAATACTGTCTTTTGTCTGAAGTTCGGGTCGTTGATGGGAGAAACCTTAATGATTTTGAACTTGAGTTTCGTTCAAGGTGGTCTGCTCAAAAAGTAATCGACGAAGTTTCAATGGGGACTACCTACTGGGTAAAAACACAAGCATTTGCAATTCGTGCAATTTACGGTGCTGGCAAGACTTTCAAAGAGTCGCCCAGAGAGTTGATTTTCACGAACGGTGGCGCGGTCAACGCGACAAAAAGCCGCTTCGGCCAAAAGGTTGGCACCAGCGATGAGGGAACCGCCGAGGTGAGCAGCTTGATGAAAAAGAAAGTATTTGATTATCCGAAGCCTACCTCTTTGATTCAGTACTTGGTTTCCCTTGTCGAGCCTGGTATTATTCTGGACTTCTTCGCTGGCTCCGGCACCACCGCAGAATCCGTCATGCGAGTAAATAGCTCTGATCAACACAGAAGAAGATTTATCCTTGTTCAGCTGCCAGAACCAGTACCTAGCGGGTCGATTGCTGAATCTGAAGGTTACAAGACGATCGCTGAAGTGTCACGAGAACGCGTTCGTCGAGCAGCCGAACAAATCTCGAAAGTGACTAAAAACGAGGCACCTACTTGCTCAAGTCGACTTGATACCGGTTTTCGTTCTTACATGCTCGCCGACACCAACTTCACCAAATGGCGAACCGAGTCTGACATCGATGCAACCAAGTTGGAGCAGCATTTGTTGGAATTGCGCGACAGCAGCGACGACAATGCGACTGCAGATGACTTGCTAACCGAGATCTTGATCAAGCAAGGGCATTCTTTAGTTGAGCAGATTCGTGAACTCTCAATCGCTGACTTGAAGTACAAGTCTGTAGTTCGACTGGATGAGGAGAAGGACGAAGAAGACACCTTTGTACTTGCCTACCTCGATGAGCACACTAAGCCATCCCTGTCTCAACTTCGGGCGGCTGTCGATACAAAGCCAGTTCAGTTCATCATTTTGGAAGATGCTTTCCAGGGCGATGATGAGTTGAAGACGAATCTGGCGCAGATGTGTAAGACCAACAATATTGAATTATGGACCGCGTAGGAGGAGGTGACAATGAAATTTAAGTTTGATGCAAAACAGGATTATCAGATAGCGGCGATCAATTCGGTGACCGATCTGTTCGATGGTCAGCCGAGCAATGCAGGCGATTTTCTTACGACTTTTCTTACTACGACAGAGCTGCCAAAATCTGGCAACCAAGCTTTGGATCTGGATCTTAGTGAAGAGGTTGGTGCGGTTGGTAACAACTTTCTTCTAGACGAAGAAACTGTGCTTGAAAATTTAAAAGTTGTGCAGAACGCACAAGGCCTCAAGCCCGCACGTGAACTGAAGGATGGTTTGCAGTTCGATATTGAGATGGAGACCGGAACCGGTAAGACCTATGTCTACCTGCGCACCATTTTCGAGCTGGCCAGAAAGTACAACTTCACCAAGTTTGTGATTCTGGTTCCAAGCGTTGCAATTCGCGAAGGCGTCACAACCAGTATTGAGTTGATGTACGATCACTTCCGTCAGCTTTACCCAGAGTTGCCGTTCGACCATATGGTGTACAGCGGCAAAAACGCGGAAGAGGTTCAGTCGTTCGCGACGTCGACAAGCATCCAGATCATGGTTATGACGATTGGTTCGGTTCGTGGTCGGGGCAATAACCTGATCATGAATCAGACACGTGACAAACTGAACGGTCTACGCCCCATCGATTTCCTTCGTGCAACACGTCCGGTGTTGATCATGGATGAGCCGCAGAATATGGAGTCGGAGCTGTCCAAGACAGCCCTCGCAGGAATGGATCCAGCCTTCATTCTGCGTTATAGTGCGACCCATCGCGAGACCCGAAACGTGACGTATCGACTCGACCCGGTCGATGCCCATGAGCTTGGCTTGGTCAAACAGATTGTGGTGGCCGAAGCAACAGAACACGGCGGAGATGCCAAGCCGTACATCAAGCTCCTCTCGGTAGAAAGTAACCCATGGCAAGCAACCCTAGAGCTGGTGTGCCGAAAGAAAGACGGATCGTTCGATCGACAGGTCAAAAAGGTCAAGCAGAATCAAGACTTGGCCAAGGTGACTGACAACCCGGCTTACGACAATAACTGGCGTATCAATGAGATCAATCTTGACGGTCAAGGTTTCATCGAGCTCACCAATCACGGAATTCTTCAGGTAGGGGAGTCTATTGGCAGCAATGATGAAGCTGTTTATCGGGAGATGATCCGTGAGACTATTCGCGAGCATTTCCGTAAAGAATCTCTGATGCGCAAGCATGGCATTAAGGTGTTGAGTCTGTTCTTCGTCGATAAAGTTGCTAGTTACCTCGGCGAAGGCAGCGACAATGTAACCGCAGATGGCAAATTCGCTCAGTGGTTCGATGAGCTATTCGTTGAAGAGCGAGAACGCTTCCCGCACTACAAGGAGCTGTTGCCCCAGGACCCCATTGAGCTGCGACGGGCTTACTTCTCGCAGATCAAGAAAGGTGTTTACGGCGACACTTCTGGTGAGACGTCGAAAGATGACGATTCTTACGATCTGATCATGAAAGACAAAGCTCGACTGCTCAGCGAAGACGAGCCAGTGCGCTTCATTTTCTCGCACTCGGCGCTGCGAGAGGGCTGGGATAACCCGAACGTTTTTCAGATTTGTACGTTGCGGGAAATGGGCTCAGAGACCGAGCGTCGCCAGACAATTGGCCGTGGACTTCGTCTACCTGTTAACCAAGATGGTGAGCGCGTGGTTGACAGGTCTGTCGCCCAGCTGACCGTCGTGGCGAACGAATCCTACCAGGAATTCGCGAACAACCTTCAGAAGGAATACAAGAAGGCGGGCGTTGCCATTGGATACATCCGCAAGGGAGATTTCGCTAAACTGCCGAAGCCTGAAACCGCAGGTGAACAGAACTTGGGGTATGCGTTGTCCGAAAAGATTTGGGGAGAACTCAAACAGAAAGGTTTCCTGGAAAAGGACGGCTATGTCACTGAGTCGTTTAGGCCGGATGCTGAGGACTTCGCTCTCAATCTAAGCCCCGAGTTTAGCGTCGTTGAGGCCTTGATTATTGATGTCCTCAAGCGCGCCAATATCAAGAATCATGTCAAGCCTAAGCGCGACCGCAGAACCCGAAAGCTCAACAAGCAGCTGTATTTCACATCTCGCGAGTTTGAGGAGTTTTGGGAAAAGATTAGTCAGCGCACGACCTACAGTGTGTCAGTGGACCGCAACGTGTTGATCAAGAATGCTGTTGCGAAAATTAAGAAAGCTGAACAAATTGAGCCACTGCGCATCGAAGTGAAGAAGGCCAAGCTCAGTATTGCTCGCGGTGGCACGAAGGGTGCCGAAACTAGTAGTCGTACCACTGATCTGCGGGGCGGGTATAAGCTGCCCAATATTGTGACTGAACTCCAGGAAGCTACTTCTCTGACTCGCAAGACGATCATCGAAATATTGATTGAAAGCAGACGTTTGGATGACTTCATTGCTAACCCTAATGATTACGTCAAGATGGTCCGCGAAATTATTGAGGCCGAGCTGGCGGCGATCGTGACTGAAGGTATTCAGTACGAGAAGATCGGCGGAAGTGTCTATTCGTTAACGGAACTTCAGCGCGATGGTTTGGAAGAAAAGCAGTACTTCCTGGATAACCTCTACAAGGTGAAGAACAAGGACAAGACGGACTACGACTTTGTTGTGTACGACTCCGAGACGGAGCGAGAGTTTGCAGAGCTTCTCGATAGCCGCGACGATATCAAGCTGTTCTTAAAACTTCCGCCAATGTTCAAGATCGACACTCCGGTCGGGCCCTATAACCCGGACTGGGCGATTGTGAAACGTGTTGAAGGCGAAGACAAGCTTTATATGGTCCGCGAGACCAAGAGCACGATGAGCGAGCACCTTCTTAGATCTACAGAGCAAGCAAAAATTGATGCCGCAACTGAGCACTTCAAGACCATCGGAGTTAGTTACGCAAAGTCTGCTCCTGGAAAGTGGAATATATGATTTGGGTTAAAGTCTAGAGGGTCGAGTTGTAATTTCGTGAGAGTGTCGCTGGTTTAACGAGATTCGGATCCGGACTGCAAACGAAGTTGACGGAGGAATTTGTCGAATGAGTTTGGAAAAACGTCTTGGTCGGACCTGACTAAGAAGTGGACTGCACAGTCAGCCATTTAAAGTCTTCTGATTTGTGTAATGTGAAGATCAAACCGGTAAAAGACGGAAAAACAAAGACGAAATCTGACCGAATCGAGACTAGCTGCGCACATTGTCTGTAGGCCTAGTTTGCGGATCCCGAGCTGGCGTAGGGTGCAACAGTTTGTGGCTAGCCAACCGACCTTCCTGTTTGATTCTAGATCTAGATCTTTACCGTACTTGTTTTGCTGTTTAAAGTGAAAGCGTCAGCCAAACAAGTTTAGCTGAAGACAGATCTCATCAGAAGAAATCTGCCCCAATGTTAATTGGGAGTATGCGATAAGTTTTCAGTTGTTTGGGTCGAAACGGTTAACCATCCATTTGGTAATTTGAATTACGCTGTCAGACCATCGAAGGATTTGGCTTGTCGAAACCTGGGAGCTTTTTCCGTGGGCGATTTTCTTTCTTGTTTCAACCAAACTGCCGACGTTATTTGAATGACGAGAATCATCGGCTTGAAACAGTTTAGCCAGTTCATCAGCCCAGATTGAATCAAAAGTGCGGACAAAGTCTTGAAGCTGCTTTGGAGTGCAGCCTAAAGAACTGGTTAGGCTCTTCTTGATGCGATTAAAGACTCTCTCCGGGGCGATAGTTCTACTATATTCACGGGCGAGGTCATCCCGTACGGACTCTAAAAGTCCAGCGGAACGGACAACTGCGTAGCGCACTAAGTAAGCTTCAACACGTGGGGGCATTGAATCTGATACTGAAGTGCGAATTGTACTGATTAGTCCTTGGTATTCATCGATTTGCTGTTTTACTATCAATGGTGGCCATTGATGTGTCGGGAGGCCTTTCATGTCTCTATTCTCCAGCAGGAGTGGTCAGGTATTCGGTTGCAAGTTGAAGGCGAGAAAAAACAGCATCCGAATCCGCCGTTGCTCTGGTTGTAGATTGAACAAAGAGCTGGTTATGGATGAGTGATTCAAACTGCTCTTTCAGGTCTTCAAGATTTGCTACGCTGTCGCTTCTCATCAATGACACAAAGATAGCCTCAGCTTGTGCGGCGTTTACCTGGTTATTTCCAGGTCGCCGAATGGCTTCGGGGCCGATGAACTTGCGGATTAGCTCTGCAGTACTTTCAAACTTTTGAAAGTAGGGCTCCAATTTTTCCGTATTTTTCCGAAAGTCAGACGTGAAACTATTAAGAAATGATTTTAGAGGGCGCTGGTAAACTGCTCCTCTAAACGATAGTGCTAGAATACGCAATACAAGTTCGTGGTCTCTCAGTCGTGTTGACTTGTTTCCGTACAGGTACCGCCAATGTGTATTGTCGTTGAGTTCTGCTACTCTCGACATTAATTCACCTGGGAATAATGCTACTCGTACTTCGTGGGGGGTTAAGTTAGTTCCCCCGGCATTCAACCTTTCGAAAATCTGATACACAGCTTCGTAACTATCATCGTCGGTCGCGGCGACAATAGTAGCTGTTAGAAATGAATCGTCAAGTTGGTTGCGATAGTCTTCAGGAAGAGTTCTGTATGTTAAATTCTTAAAATCTCCACTTACATTCTCGAGGCGAAATTCTCGTCCATTATGAATCCCTGAGTAAAAGCGGCGTAGAGTTTCCAATCGTTGCTGACCGTCCAGAACAAGGAGTTTATTATCGGGTGCCTGTTTCACTAAAAAAATGCCAGGTACCGGGTATCCTAAAAGCAATGACTCGATGAATCTGTCCATCTGTTTTTTTGTCCAAACGAACTTTCTTTGGAAAAGTGCAGATTGAACTTTGTCATCCGGTGTGCCGAATTGTGGAATGAGCATTGTGCCACGCTCAAGGCGCTTAACGAGTCCGTCAACTGGATAGTCTTGGGTGTGAAAGGTTACGCGTTCTTCTTGGGGAGGGGCCTCAGACTGGTCTTCGATTTCCTCCTCTGTAAGCGTCCGATCGAGCAAATCTTCGGGAAACTCTTTTGCATCCATGATGCTCAACATAATGCAAAGTTCGGTCTAAGATCATTTTCTACCCCTACCCCCATTCTTCACCCTCACCCTGCGAACTTAGGCTACCCATACCAAGATCAAGATTCGCACCAATCGCTACCGCCGAATGCGAATCGGAGACCCCGCAATGAACGCAACGAACCTGATCAAGCCAGCAATTGCCGTCGTAACCGCGGCTGCCTTGCTCACTGCCTGCGCTGAGCCAGCTGCAGACAACAAAGCAGAAGATAAGAACGCAGATAACGCCAAGATCACCGTCTACACCTCCGAGCCGGAGGCCAAGGTTGATGAGATCAACAAGGCATTCATGGAGAAGAATCCGAACATCCAGGTCGAGGTGTTCCGCGCCGGCACCGGCGATCTGAATGCGCGCATCGAATCCGAGAAGAAGACCGGCAAGGTCGGCGCCGACATCCTGTGGGCCGCCGATGCCCCGACTTTTGAGACCTATGCAAAAGCAGGCGACCTCGCCAAGCTCGAAAAGCTGGATACTGCCAAGATAAAAGCAGAGGCCAAGGATCCCAACGGCTTCTATGTGGGCACCCGTTTCATCCCTACCGTGATCGCGTACAACACCAAAGACATCACCGACGCGCCGAAGTCGTGGGCAGACCTGACCGATCCGAAGTACCTGGATAAGCTGGTCCTCCCGGACCCAGCGGTCTCCGGTGCCGCTGCGTTCAACGCCGCTGCCTGGAAGAACGATTCAGCTTTGGGCGAGGAGTGGATCAAGCAGCTCGGCGCGAACAAGCCGATGATCGCTAAGTCCAACGGCCCCACCTCCCAGGAGATCGCCAGCGGCTCTCGCCCAGTCGGCATCGTGGTGGACTACCTGGTACGTGACCTCGCAGTGAAGGGCTCGCCCGTTGCAGTGGCCTACCCAACGGAGGGCGCACCGTACATCACGGAGCCAGCGGGAATCTTCAAGGATTCCGCCAACCAGGACGCCGCAACGAAGTACCTGGAATTCCTGATCTCTAAGGAGGGCCAAGAGCTCGCGGTGAAGCAGAACTACCTGCCCGTTCGTGAGGATGCCGGCTCCCCGAAGGACGCCCCAGCACTGAAGGACATCAAGCTGATGGATCAGGATCTGGAAAAGATCACTGCTGATAAGCAGGCCGCCACCGCTGCGTTCCAGGACGCGATGAAGTGACCCAGGTTCGACTCATGAGGATGGGCCTGTGGCTCATCCTCATTGGCCTTTTCCTCGCACCGCTCGGCCTGGTGGTGTCCTTGGCGCTGGGTGGCAACCAAGTCCCAGTTTTGTTGGAACAGGGAATCGCCACGGCAACGTGGAATTCCGCGTACACCACGGTCCTGGCAAGCGTTGGGGCAGTGGTCGTCGGCACGCTGGCGGCGCTGATGCTGGAACGCACCGACATCCGTGGCGCCAAAGCCCTCCGGTTGTTGGTACTGAGCCCGCTGCTGGTGCCGCCGTTCATTGGGGCGATCGCGTGGATGCAGCTGTTCGGCCCGCGGCAGGGCGTGAACAGTTGGTTCGACCGCGAAATCTGGAATGTTTACGGGCCCGATGGGGTAGTGGTCCTGATGATCCTGCACTCTTACCCGGTGGTGTACATGGTGACCGCTAGCGCTCTCAAGCACATTCCCGGCGACATGGAACTCGCTGCCCGCATCTCCGGCGCCAGCACCTGGACCGCGATGCGCACCGTGACGCTGCCGCTGCTGCGCTCCGCAATCCTGAGTGCCTTCACACTGACGGCGGTGGCGAACCTCGCGGACTTTGGCATCCCTGCGATCCTCGGCTCTCCGGAGCGCTTCGAGACGCTCGCCACCATGATCTACCGCTTCATGGATTCCGGCACCGTGGCTAACCCGCTCCAGGTGGTATCCACCGTCGGAGTGGTACTGCTATTACTCGGCATTGGGGCAGTGATCTGCGATTATGTGGTGTCGCTGTGGGCGTCGACAAGCGTGGCGGACGGCGCGACCCAACGCTACCCGCTGGGCCGGGCACGCGGCCTCACCACAGCCATCGCTTGGCTGCTTGGCCTGGTGGTCACGCTCGCACCGCTGGTGGGACTCGGATATCGATCTCTGCTGCCCGCACCGGGCGTGCCGTTCACGCTCGAAACGATTTCCTTGGACAACTTCGAGCTGGCGCTGGGCAACCCGCGGGTGATCGAAGGTTTTAGTAATTCGGCGCTCTTGGCCTGCGGTGCGGCTGTGCTGTGTGGCGTGCTGGGCTGGCTCGCGGGAGTTCTGCTCACGCGGACTCGCCACTGGTCGAACACTGTGATGAGCTTGGTGATTTTGTTGCCGACGGCGCTGCCCGGGCTGATCATCGGTGTTGGCTGGCTGATTCTGGGGCGCTATACCGGCATGTACAACACCCGCTGGGTCATCCTCGGCGCCTACGTCTGCGCGTTCACCGCGCTGGTACTGCAGGCAGTGCGCGCCCCGTTGCAGCAAACACCGCTGGCGGTGGAGGAAGCAGCCCGGATCTCGGGTGCCTCTCAGCTGCGCTCTTTGCTCGATACCACCGGACGGATGGCGCTGCCCGCGGCGATTTCCGGGGCGGTGTTGGTACTGGTCACTGCAGTGCGTGAGCTGACCATTTCAGTTCTGCTGGTCGCGCCGGGGACCACGACGCTCGGCGTCCAAGTGTTTAACCTCCAGATGGCTGGCGACTACAACCAAGCCAGCGCGCTGTCACTGCTGTTCGTGCTCATCGGCGTTTTGGCGCTGGGCTTAACTTTGAGGGAGAAGGTCTCTTGATCTCATTGACTGACATGTCCGTGACGTTCCCGGATGGGACGGTGGGGCTGTCCGATATTTCGCTCGAGGTGGAGTCCGGCGAGTTCATCTGCCTGGTCGGCCCCTCCGGATCCGGCAAAACGACGCTCCTGCGCACCATCGCCGGCTTTGTTTCGCCTTCCTCCGGGGCGCTATCGATCGCCGGTGCTGCGATGGACGGCGTGCCACCGGAAAAACGCGGCCTCGGCATGGTGTTCCAGCAGCATGCGGTGTGGCCGCATATGAATGTGTTCGAGAACGTGGCCTATCCGCTACGCCGCGCTGGCACATTCAGCGTCGAGGCAGTCTCCGAGGCCCTGTCTCTAGTGGGGCTTGACGGGTTCGGGAAGCGCGCCCCGGCGAGCCTGTCCGGCGGTCAGCGGCAGCGCGTTGCCTTGGCCCGTGCGGTGGTGGCTAACCCGCGCGTGTTGCTTCTCGACGAAGCACTGTCCGCACTCGACGAGCCGTTGCGTGATGCTTTGCGACGAGACATCCTCGCATTAGCCCGGCGCCAGGGCCTCACCACGGTGCACGTCACTCATGACCGCTCGGAAGCATTGGCGCTGGCAGACAGGGTAGTGGTGCTTTCCGATGGCATTGTGCAGCAAGTTGGATCACCGCGTGAGATCTTGGTTAGTCCTGCTTCTGCCTTCGTGGCATCGTTCATGGGGGACGCCACTGTCCTTCCCTCTGGGGAAGCCGTGATGCCTGCGGATGTGGTTCTTTCTGATGCAGGCTCGCGTCGGGGCATCGTTCAATCCGTGCTGTTCGAGCGCACCGGGTACTCGATAACCGTGCTTTCCGAGGGGCTGACATTTAGGGCGTTCACATCAGAGCCGGTGGCTATCGGGGACGAGGTCGGATTGGAATTTCAGCGGGTGATGGGGTTTTAAGGGAGTCGAAACTGCGAATCTAGCAGTCCCGACTTCTACCGATCGAGGCGCTGTTGCCCGTTCCTGCTACACCAATATCCCTCCCACGTAGGTCTGGTAGGAAAGAGGCATCCCGGGCCGATATGCTAGGTCAACTGCCGTATGGGTATTCAGCACATGTAGGTCAGTTGCCGCGCCGACAACGAGTGTGCCTTTCGCAGGACGGCCATGACGATCTTGTCCGGTGCCAACATCTTCGCGATGCAAAGCCCGGGCTCCGCCATACGTGGCGGCGCGAATCGCTTCTTCGAGAGTCAGCTCCATCTGAAGAACGGCAGTGCCGACACAGAAGTTCATCGCGGAGGTGTAGGAAGTGCCGGGGTTGAGATTGGAGGCAAGAGCTAGTGTGCAACCCGCGTCGATAAGCCTGCGGGCCGGGGTTAGTGGGGCGCGGGTGGAAAGGTCACAGGCCGGAAGTGCGGTGGCGACAGTGTCGGAGGCCGCGAGAAGTTCGATGTCGGAATCGGTAACAAAATTCACGTGATCGACGCTGGCTGCGCCAACTTCAACGGCTAATGCTACGCCCGGACCGTGACCGATTTGGTTACCGTGAACACGGGGAATAAGCCCCCGAGAAACACCGGCACTAAGAACGCGTCGGGACTGCTCTTCGTCGAATGCGCCACGCTCGCAGAATACGTCGATCCATGTGCAGTGATCAGCGACAGCGTCAAGCATTTCGCCACAGACCAAGTCGACGTATTCGTCAGCGTCGGCTCCAGGAGGTACGAGGTGTGCTCCGAGGAAGGTGACATCTTCGAGTCTGGAGGCTGCGATCCGAGCGGCTTCAGCTTCGGACGCAACATCCAATCCGTACCCAGTTTTGGTCTCCACGGTGGTAGTGCCGCCCGCCCGGGCTGCGGCGATGCGCTCATCGAGCAATGAAATCAGGCGTGCATCACCGGCAGCGCGGGTTGCGTTCATAGTTACCGCAATGCCACCGGCTGCGTAGGATTCACCGGCCATGCGGGCTTCGAATTCGGCAGCGCGATCGCCATCGAAAATCATATGCGTGTGGGAATCCACCCAACCTGGTAGAACGGCGCGACCGCCGAGGTCCACCGCATTGTCTGCAGCTGGAGCCTCGGCGGCCGGTCCGATCCACTGAATGACGCCCCCATTTTCGACTAAGGCAGCATCTTCAAGCGTGCCCAGTTCAGAGACAGTACGGAGCTCAGAAATTCCAGTGAAAAGAGTGCTCAAGGTTAGTTCTCCCGGGAGTGGAATGGCATCGGGACGCGCACACCGCGCTCCCTAGCTACTTCATCAGCCCGATCGTAGCCAGCATCCACGTGGCGGATCACGCCCATGCCAGGATCATTGGTCAGCACTCGGGCGAGCTTCTCAGCGGCCAGATCAGTACCATCTGCAACGGATACCTGGCCAGCATGGATCGAACGCCCAATACCTACGCCACCACCGTGGTGAATGGACACCCACGTGGCACCTGAGGAGGTGGCGGTCAGAGCGTTGAGCAGTGGCCAGTCAGCAATGGCATCGGAACCGTCCAGCATCGATTCGGTCTCGCGGTAAGGGGAAGCCACCGAACCGGAGTCAAGGTGGTCACGGCCAATCACGATCGGTGCTGTCACCTTTCCCTCTCGCACGAGGTCATTAAAAAGCAGGCCGGCCTTGTGGCGCTCGTTGTAACCCAGCCAGCAAATACGTGCCGGTAGCCCCTCGAATTCCACGTACTCTTCGGCGGCGTCGAGCCAGCGATGCAGGTGCTCGTTTTCAGGGAATAGCTCCTTCAGAGCTTGGTCCGTTACGCGAATATCCTCCGGATCGCCGGACAGCGCAGCCCAGCGGAAAGGGCCGAGCCCTTCGCAGAACAGTGGGCGGATGTAAGCCGGCACGAAACCTGCAAACTCAAAGGCGCGGGCGTAGCCGGCTTTGCGGGCTTCATCGCGGATGGAGTTGCCGTAGTCAAAGACCTCAGCGCCCTCGTCCTGGAACTCAACCATGGCCTGGACCTGCGCTGCCATGGACTCCCGGGACTTTTTAGTGAAAGTCTCTGGGTCCTCTTCTGCTTCGGTGTTCCAGTTTTCGAAGGGCACTTCGGTGGGCAGGTATGACAGCGGATCGTGCGCCGAGGTTTGGTCGGTGACGATATCAATTTTGATGTCACCGGCCCGGTGGTGTTTAAGCAGCTCAGGGAAGATTTCCGCAGCATTGCCTTCGACACCGATGGACAGTGCACGGCCTTCTTCTTTGGCGGCGTTGGCGCGGGCAATGGCGTCGTCAAGGCTGTCTGCGACCTCATCTAGGTAGCGCTTTGCTTGTCGACGCTCCAAACGCTTCCGATCTACATCAGCAATGATGCACACACCGTGGTTCAACGTCACGGCGAGAGGTTGTGCGCCGCCCATACCGCCGCACCCGCCGGTGAGCGTGATGGTGCCCTGTAACGTGCCGTTGTACCTTTTGCGGCCGATGGCAGCGAAGGTTTCGAATGTGCCCTGCAAAATGCCCTGGGTGGCGATGTAGATCCACGATCCGGCGGTCATTTGTCCGTACATCATGAGACCCTCGGCCTCAAGTTTGCGGAATTCGGGCCAGTTTGCCCAGTCTCCCACCAGGTTTGAATTGGCAATGAGCACGCGAGGAGCCCAGGGATTAGTCTTCCAAATGCCTACTGGCTTACCGGATTGAATGAGGAGCGTCTCATCATCCTCCAAGTCCTTAAGCGAAGCCACGATGGCGTCGAAGGATTCCCAGTTTCGGGCTGCTTTGCCTGTACCGCCGTAAACAACGAGATCCTCTGGACGTTCTGCTACTTCCGGATCGAGGTTGTTCATCAGCATGCGCAGTGGCGCTTCAGTTTGCCAGGATTTTGCAGATATTTCGGTTCCACGTGGGGCTCGGACGGTGCGTGGCTCAGACATTGGCCAAGTCTCCTTGAATGTTAAGCACTGCCTGTGGCGGGATGATCCGGCGAACCGGGGCTGTCATCAAACCCTGCCACAGATAGTGGTGTAGGTCACTTGTAGATTTGAGTGTATGTAGCGATGTATCGCGAGAGAAGCAGAAAAACAATGCTTCTGTCTGGGATGCCAGACTCAGAGCTAAAGCAGCAGGTGTGCGATTGGGGCAGTCAGTAGGATGGTCAGCGCGACGCGCTCAAACCAAATCACCACCATTTGCCAGACCTTTACTGGGATTTCAGTGGCCAAAATGCAGGGCACCAGCGCGGAGAAAAAGATGATGGCGCTGACGGCAACAACAGCAATCACAAAACGCAATACCAATGAAGGCTGATCTGCTGCCAGGGTGGCGGGAAGGAGCATTTCCGCGATGCCTACGGCAGAGGCTTTTGCTGCCACCATAGGCTCGGGAATTCGGGCAGCCCAGGTGAAGGGATAAATGAGGTACCCGAGCCAGTCAAAAATTGGAGTGAATTTGGCCAATAGAAGGCCGCCAAGGCCTACGGACATGATCGACGGTGTGATTGCGGCAGCCATATTTGTGCCGTCCACAAAATTGATCCATACGGCCTTTGGTAGTGGTGGGGCTTCATCAAGCGTTTCGCGGGCTTCTCCCCATGCCGACGTGAATCGGCCTTTAGTAATCTTCTCCTCCGGCTGAGGGGCGGCATCTTTGTGGTAATCGTCTGGGAACAGGGAAAGCGGCGGGATACGGACGGTGATTGCCGTGACCACAAAGGTCACTATGAGGGAGACGAAGAAGAACTGGCCCCAATACTGCATAATGTCCAGGGTTTTGGCCACAATAACCATGAACGCTGCGGAGACGGTGGAAAATCCGGTGGCAATAATAGCAGCTTCGCGGGTGGTGTATTTACCCTCACGGTACACCCTGTCCGTGATAAGAATGCCGAGGGAGTAAGAGCCGACAAAGGATGCGACCGCATCGATTGCTGAGCGTCCCGGCGTGCGCCAAATTGGCCGCATGACCGGTTGCATGAGCACTCCTACAAATTCGAGGAGTCCATAGCAGACGATGAGGGCAAGAAACATCGAGCCGATGGGGACAATCAGGCCCACCGGGGTAGCAATCTTCTCAAATAGAAAAGGGACAAGGTCTTTTGCATTGAGAAATCCCTTTAGCGTGCCCGTCACGTACAGGGCGGACACGATCACTCCTGCGATGTTGGCAAAAGAGAAAACCATGGTGAGGGCGTCGTTACGCCACTTGCCCGTGACAAATTGGCGGATCATGCCGTAAGACATCAACGCGAGCAATACCCATGGGACGATCGATCCCGCGTAGGCTCGCAAAGCTGAGACGGCGTGGTCAACGATAATGGTATTATTCCCGCGCCAGGTGATGGGTACGAAGAAGACGAAAATACCGATCGCTGAATAGAGGAAAAACGGCCAAATCGGCTTGTGTTGGGCGTGGGTTCCGGAACGCAGAATGGAATGTTCAATTGCATTGGCATTTGGATGATGGTTTTGCACTTTGGCATGAGGCTGCGGGGACATGATTGTACGCTTTCGAAATATGCCGACGGGGTCGGCAAAACGGGAAAGTGGCAATATGCGCGACAGCCTGCGCATGGACTTATTCTATGTGACGCGCACCATATTTGTCTAGTCGGTGTGGCGTCCGTAAAGGGCAGTGGAAATTTGACCCGCCCGTTGTATGACCTCTGCGCGCACTTCTTGTATTTGGTCTTCATTCAATGAACCGATGCCAAAAGTTACTGCAAGCGCAGCCGCCGGTCGATCCAAATGGTCCAAGATGGGCGCCGCCGCAGTTTGCTGTCCGGGAGATACGATGCCGATTTCCTCCGCAAAGCCGTTCGCTCGAATCATTTCCAATTCTTCAGAGAGCTGGGCCCAGGTCGATCCAGTCGGACTCGCGAGAGTGAACGTGGCGCGGAGATCCTTTTCTGAAAGATAGGCCAATTGGCACTTTCCGCTCGCGGTGAGCAATGCAGGAAGGTGCACGCCAACATCGGTAACAAGGCTGACTGCTTGAGGGGCACGCTCCTCCAACAGATACAAAACTTGGGTCGTAGCCAGACAAGAAATGTGTACGCTGCCACCCACTGCATGAGCCAGCTGTTTCGAATGTCTTGCCCCCACTCGCACGAGTGGTTGTTGGCTCGCATACGCCCTGGTCATGGCGTAAGCCGCCAGCCCTAGCCCATAAGTTCGTTGCCCTGGTAAATGAACCACAAATCCGGATTCTTCCATGACTTTAAGTAGGTGGTACACAGTGGAGCGGGGCAGGTCTAGCTCCGACTGGATTCGGGATGCTGAAATTGGCGTATCGATGCTTGTGAGGAGAGATAGAATCCGCAGCGTGTTGCGTGCTGCCGGTACTTGGGAACTAGATGTTGCCACTGTACAGACTCCCATTCGTTGCTATCCTTTTGAAACCATGACTGTAAACATTGCTGCTTGGCAGGGACGCGTCGATGGTCCCGGGAAAGAACACGCTCGTTGGAATTCGAGAATACAACCCTTTAGTTTCGAGTCTGAACCGGGTGTTGCGTTGATCGGATTCGCGAGCGATGAGGGGGTGCGTCGCAATAAGGGGCGCGTGGGCTCAGCTCAGGCGCCTGACCAGATTCGTGGGACGCTGGCTGGGCTGGCGGTCCACCATGATCTGCCACTTTTCGATGCAGGTACCGTCGCTGTGGATGACGGTGACTTGGAAAAAGGCCACGAAGAGCTCGCAGGGCAAGTTGCATCGCTCATTGGCCAAGGGCATACCGCGATTGTGCTAGGGGGAGGACATGAAACTGCGTATGGTTCGCATTGCGGTTTGCGGTCCGCTGTCCCAGGATCAATGGGGATCATAAACCTTGATGCCCACTTTGACCTGCGTACCGCTGATTTGCCGACCTCGGGAACACCCTTCAAACAAATTGCGGATCGTTTCTCTCACGATTTCCACTACTCGGTGTTTGGCATTTCGAAACCGAACAACACCGTGGCACTGTTCCAAGAGGCGGATCGCTTGGGTGTCACTGTGGCATTAGATGAGGAGCTGTTAGCGTTGCCTCTCCAAGAATGCGCAAAATTGGTGACTCGTTCCGCTGCTGAAGTCGATCACGTGCATTTGTCCATTGATTTGGATGTTCTGCCAGCTGGGGTTATGCCCGGGGTCTCTGCACCTGCTGGTTTAGGTGTGGATCTGCCTCGTATTCGTGCCATGGCGATTGCTGCAGCACAGACCGGTAAGCTGCGGCTCGTGGATGTAGTCGAGCTGAACCCAAAGTTTGATGTCGATGGGCGATCGGCGAAACTAGCAGCCCGACTTATCGACGACATTGTGTCCACGCTGGCCTCGTAGCTTCGCGTCTCTGGCCCCGCTGCTTAGAGTTAATAGACAGTTGATATCGCGCTCAGTCGGGCGGATAAAACTGAAGTGCCCCAGGTTTTGTTCCGCTTGAGTGGATGGGAAAATCTGGAACATGCCTAAGAAGTTTGACCAGGATGCGAAGGACCGCGTGGTCCGTCTTGTTGAGGATCGCATTCTGGCGGAGAATCT
>NZ_JBBHKW010000016.1:0-7226 GCF_037482625.1 Corynebacterium sp. H128
CTGCTGCCGCCCGTGGAGTCCGTTACCCAGTACCGCCGCCTCAGCCCGCGGCGCGCAGCTGCCCGACGCTAGAACTCTGCGCCAAATATCGGTCTCAGAACAACGCCATCGAGCGCTCAAAACCACAGTTTTAACCCTACCGAACAGGTTTTACGGCCAGTACTCTAGTGTTCGTTTGGGGTGTACCTGATTGGGGCACCACTCGCCCCGAGTCGGTATTCACTTCTCTCTACGAATGAGCGGATGCGTAACGGTGCTCCATGTGCACGTGGAACTAATGCTTACGAAAATGACTCAGGCCGCGAAAGCCTGACCAGTGTTCATGTAGATAAATGATCATTGTTACCGAATGGTTATTGACTGCATTTTTCATTCGTCGTAGGTTCGAGATAAGCCGGTGACGAGCCGGGTATCTTGGAAATCTGGAAAAGGGGTCATCATGTTCAAAAAAAGGCTGGCGTGCGTGGGCGCCACGGCATTGTTTGCGCTGAGTTCGACATTTTCAGTGCAGGCTGCCGCAGATGAGGTAAACAAGTACGTTCCCGTAGAGGGGAGCGATGTGTCAGTGATTGGAGCTAACACCGATTCCAGTGGTGGCGAAACAGAGGCGCAACTGAAGGTGGGGGATAGCTTTCGCATTGAGGGGCCAGCCGGAACCAAAGTTAACCTGCTTGGCGATTCCAACTTCCTTGAAGTAGTAAAACCTGGCGATGAAGTGGGGCTCTACGCAGTCGCACCAGCTGGCCTTGAATTTGAGGTCAAAGACACTGTGGTGACGGTCGTTGATCTTCCCTCCAACCAAGTTACGGAGCGTGCAGCCGCCGAAAGTGATGATGAACCAATCAAGGCTGCTTTTGGTCTGTCCCTAATCGACCGTGTGGACATTGTAGGACAGCCCGAAGGTACGCGATACATGGTCTTTCCTACGGTCTTGGGAAGGGCAATGCGGTCACCAATCCCTGAAACTGCAGGTTGGAATGAAGCAAAATCCAAGGGGGTTGCGGATACCGGAAGCCTCCACAACCAGTTTGTGTGTCACCCGCTATCTCAAGTCGCCCGGGTTAAGTCCAGTTGGAACTTGGAGGATTGGCGCCCTGATGTCGGACTTCCTGGAACAATAGCCGAACGATGTAATCCGGGTGGGGGAGACGACTAACCACGCAAACCCACGCTAAAACAGCAAACATGTATTGAGGAGGATGGCATTGATGCGTAAACAGAAAAGCGCAGCCTACTGGTGGAGCGTTACTGTCGTTGTAGTGCTGTTCATCGCAACGCTTGTAATCAATTACCTAGCAGGGCTAAGTGCTGATGAATCATACTTCGGAGCACACTGGTGGCACCGTCTGGCGTGGGTTACGCCACCGTTGCTCCTGGCTTCTTTGATTTGGGTCTGGTTCGAGCACAGGAAGACGCATCGGCACCCACATTGACCCATATTTAGTAGCGTCGGGCGTGAATGAGAAGGAAGCCTTTGCGCTTGGGTGAAAGATGCTTTTTGCTCTAGTGGGGAGTATCACGTTTGGATATGTCGTGCGCCTGGGACTATGCCGGTTGAGATTACGGATAGGTTTTGGTTTCCTGAGGAGATGCGTATTCAACCAAACGAGATCACAGTGCGAGAGAATAAGCTCAATCAGGCAGCGCAGCTTGTGGCTACCAAATTGGGGATTGAGATGCGCGGCGAGTCGGTAGTGTCTTAGGTTTTCGTTGCGTTGTTTTAGGCTGTTTTAGTGGTTTTGTGCCCCAATAGGACAACGCCCACCCGCTGCGGGGTGGGCGTTGTTTTGTTTGTTATGGGCGGGGCCATTGGCGTGGGTTGAGTCGGTTGTTTTGTAGTAGGGCTTGGAGGATTGTTTCTTCGATCTGGTTTAGCTCCACGTTTTCCTTGCGGTACTCGTCACCGTGCTGATTTTTCAGGTCGAGATATATCAAAATAACGGAAGTTCAACTAGATTATTCGTCCATTTTCCATCTGCATAAGTTCGCAAGTAGGGCTTTCCGTTCTCAGGATTTATGACGCCTACAGGAACTCGATTCGTTCCACTTCCAACAAATGCTTGGCCGCCGCTATTTATCCATTGCACAAGATCGGGCTTGGTAGATTCACCGACTTCCCCACTCTCTAGCCCTCGCCACCTGTAGTTGGTGATGGCGGCTTCCGTCTTCTGGAATTCCTCAAAATGAACGTGTGTGATTTGGATAGACATATTTACCTTTCGGAGAGCTGGAGAGTCAAAAATGAGCAGTGTGAAATTTTGAATCGAGAAGTAAGCCCCAGGGTAAATCATCTCATATGGAGTGTTATGTGCGGGGGAATTTTTGTAAATAGAGCCATCGCTGGCCTGGGGTTTTTATGAAACCAGTCAATCTGTGATGATTGCTTGAATGGCGGCGCTAAGCAGAGACATCTCGATGAGTCCGTTAAACAGGCTGGACGTAAGTGCCTATATGTCTATATTGCTACTTAGGGGTGACTTGTTGGTTCATCTTGATAAACTTGCTCGTGAACGGTTTGGGCTTGCCGTTCTGCACTGCTTGTGATCGTGTCCACGTGCCCATATGGGTACGTGGACTTATCTCGCATTGCTGTCATGAGGATTCCCTTGCTGAACGCGCTCAGGTCCGTTTTGAACGCTTCGAGCGTCGATGACCAGCACCCTGAGACCAACCTCTAGTCCCGGAGACCCGATGCGACTCTTTCCTGCTAAGACTGATCTCACTGGTTCAGCCCTGATAGGGGAACCAGTGCGGGGCGCGTGCGCCCCAGACAGGCGCAGTATGCGACAATGTACTCCCACCCCACAGCGGGCCAGCGGGGCCAGGGGCTGCGCAGAAGGGAACACGGCATGAGGTTCAGCAGCGCTTTCGGCGTGGACCACGGCAAAAAGAGCTCGTGGTTCAACCCTCTGCTTGACCAAGACACGCCACTGTATGTCGACCCGTTTCTGGTTTTCGACGACAACAAGCCCTTGTGGGAGGGGGCCAAGCAGGAAGTCACGGACTTCTTCGACACCGCAGCACGTCTCATCGAGCAGGCCAAGGGAAACCAGAACTCACTCGCATACCAGAAGGCGCTCGAACTGTTGCGGTTCCCCGAACCTAACGAGTTCTGCCTTGGCCTGAGCATGGGCGCCCCGCACGGCTCTGGAACGGGACCCAAGGCCGCCGGTGAGATGGCAGACATCCTCGACCTCGCACGCCGGTACGGGCACGTCGAAGATCTTGCGTCTATCGCGGGCTTCAACCTCTTCTCCAGTGGAATCGGTCTGGATCGGATCAGCGACATCCTCTGCAACATTCTCAAGCACCGGTTCATCCGATACACCCAAAAGGTATCTAAGAAGCTCGGCCTTACGACGGAGCCAGTGATCGTCAAGCATCCAGGCTGGGATCGGAAGCGATCCAGGTGGCTTCCCGACGCCAAGATCGAACTACCGAAGTCCCCGTTTGGTGGCGGTGGAGTTCTGCTCACACCTGAGCGGTTCTTGAAAGAGATCCCGACGGTGTCCCCGGACGAGTTCTGGAAGTGGGCCGAGGTCCACGAAGGGCATCTTCTGCGACAAGACTTCAGCTACGAGATCGCACAGGGTCTCAATCAAGCAGACCGCCGTGTGTTGGCGCGACGCTTCGCACGCAAGTACCCAGACAAGGCAGCCGACTACCTGCGGCTGGTAGCACAGATGCCCCACCTGCCCTACGATGTCGAAATGGACCCGAAAGGCCTGGTCTTCTGGCGGGAGACCGGAGAAGCAGTGGGTAAGATCTCACCCATTACTTCAGCCGAGGTTCCTATCCAGCAGCAGGAGTTCCCGGCGTTCGTCGAACTACTTGCGACACGCTTCCAACGCGCAGTCGAGAATACAGATCTGTGGCGCGCACTGTGGGCCGCCGATAACCCGCAGAAAGAAGTGGTCATCCAGGCTATCGCCGGCGCGATGTGGACCGAGACTTGCCGTGCCGCACAGGTTGACATCAGCCAGGAGGTCAACCGCGGCCGCGGTCCGGTCGACTTCAAATTCTCCAAGGGATGGGAAGATCGTGCCCTCCTCGAAGTCAAAGTAATCCGCAGCAGCGGATTCTTCAGAGGCGCAGCGACCCAGTTGCCCCAATACATGAAGACCGAGCAGATCAGCTACGGCGTGTACCTATGCGTTGGGCATTACAACACGGACTTCGCGCCCGAGCGCATCAAACGAGTCGAAGACACGATCGCCACTCTTGCGAAGGAGAAAGGCATCAAGATCAAACTCGTCCTCGTCGACGCCAGGCGAGACAACAAGACCTCTGCGTCAAAGCAATAGACGAGACACACACCTCGGAACAAGAGTGGTACCGCTGGTTCATCGTCACCAGACCGCGATCCGCCAACGCATACGTCGTGCGCTTGTAAGTGAAGTCCGACCACGCCCTTCCGGACGCCTATCAGCCACCCGCGCCAGAACCTTCACCTGGCGGTCTGACAACGGTGCGTACTTGCGGGCCACAAATCCCAGTGCCCCAAAGTGATTGCTGATCCATGTGGGCTCACGCTGAGGAGGTCTCAGGAAGGGCCCGTCACCGGCGGACGCTCTCGCTATGCCGCTGTAAGACGCGGTCCGCGGTTAGAGAGTGTTGAGCAAGTGCTGAAGCCACGACGGACGGGTCAGACCATGTGCCGTCTCCGGCTAGATGCTTGACAAAGGCTTCTACATCTAGCCGGAGACGGTGCAGTCCGGTCTTTGTGATGACCCGCGTTCCGGACGGTACATGAGCTTGAGCTTCAAGCTCTTCCGATGGGTGGACAAGTACGGATATCGACGTCGAGACCTCAGGGTAGCGCTCGCTGAACCAGGTCATTGAGTGAGTGAGCTGCTTCGCCTCGTCCTTGGTGATCACAGGGTTATTGCGCGAAACGTCCGTCTTCAGCTCGATAACTGCGTACTGCTGAGCAGAGAGCGCCCATAGGTTATCCGGGCCGCCATCGCGATCTTCCTTCTCAGGTCGACTCGACCCGAAGCCGAGATGAAGTCCCAGCAAACGGAACTGCTCTTCGGCTCGATCCGCGGCATGTTCGACGCCCCAGATGATGTTGTCGAACAGTGACGCCACAGTTAGTTCTAGCGTGCGAGCATCGGTGTAGTGTTCATCGAGGTATTTCGCTGCTTCTTTGCCCTGGACCGTGGGTCCGGCAATCTTTTTACGGGACGGTGGGATTGCTGGCTTGAGCACCACTGGGTTTTTCTTGCGTGCAGAAGCCAGCGTCTTCTGGGCTGCGACAGGATCGACGTGGTGCTCGTAAGCGGCCAGTTCCTCCAGATACCAGCCCTTCGCTAGAGGGTCGGTCACCGTGTCGATGGCCGACCGTAGAACGAGTACGGCGCCGTCCGTGTCTCCCGCCACAGCGAGATTAAAGGCTTCCCGTCGTCCGACGGCGATCTCAGTGACGTTTCCTGTGGCGTCATAGGTGACGTCGGCGGTGGCCTCCAGACTCCTGCTGACCCACTCTCTCTTGCGCTGCAGGAAAGTATCGAGGAGATCACTGATCGCCTCGATACCCTCACCCTGGATCTGTTCTGCGAGCTGTTGGCTGAGCTCGATCTGAACTCGTGTCGCTGGCGAGTAGAAGCTTCGAAGCTGCGGGTCACGGAGTGTTAGCGCCGCGTCGCTGGTGAGTACAAGTACAGCACAGTAGTCACCTACGTCTCGGATGCCACGGCCCATACCTTGTTCAATTTTTTGCACCTCGCGTGCCTTAAAGGCCATCGAACCGATCAGCGCCGCAGAAGCTCGCTGCTCGTGCGGGGTAAGGGGAGTGGGGATGCCGTCGACGATAAGCAGCCGGCACGCGTCTCCGGGTAGGTCTACTCCGTCGTACTTGTTAACTAGCACCACGATGCCCACATGCTCACCGTTCTTCATGCGCTCGATGACGGGGCGCATGTCGCTCACACGCAGCGTCTCGTCGGCAACGCGAGCCCATCGCGTCGCCGCGTGGTCGCCGGGAACAAGAACCACCACATTGACTGGCTCGGCGTTGGCTTTTTCACCACGATTGCCGTCGGCAACGTCGCGGGCCAACTTGTGGATAGCAGAGTCCACGAGCTGAGGATTGATAGATAGTGGGGCAAGGATGATTCGATCCCCCAGGTCGGAAGCCTGCTTTGGGGTGATTGGCCTCCGCACTGCCTCGGCGTTAGCGTCGAGTTCAGTGACGAGGACGCCTTCGTCCTCGAGTGTTGCGGTCAGATACACCCGACGCTTCGCCTGTTGAAATGCCGGAATCAATGAGACCTCTGGACATGGAGTCTTGATTTCTATATTCCGGGACGTGAACGTGATCGTCGCCAGTTCTAACAAGTCCGCCACGAATGGCCACGAGTAAAAGAGCGTGTCGATGGCATCATTGTTCGCGTAAGGCTGGATCACATTGAGAACTTCCAGGGCTCGGTCCGCAACGGCCTTCGGCGGTACGCGGATCGGCGCACCGAAGCCACCTGCGCGGATCTCTGCGAGCGCCTTGGGGCTCTGGTCGTGTAGATCAGTGGCGAACAGGGCGAGGAGATCATCGAATGCGTCGCATGAAGATGGGATCGACGCTGCAAACAGCCCTCCCGTAGCGTTGAGGGCGGAATGCGCATCGTCGATGACGACGACACCAAGCGGAATGATCCTCTTTACGCCGCGCACACCGAAGGCACTGCGTCCGTTGATGAGCTTGTGGAATGTCGTGACGAGGATTGCCCGCGACGAGCGGAACGACTCATCTTTCACGTCGGTGGTGACTGGGATCTTGGCGTCGTTAGCCTCGTTTAAGACTTGCTGAATCAGGAATTTATCAGGCACGAGGAACACGGCTGGTCCAATACCCTCATGCAGGCTGGATTGGGCGATCAGTAGACCGGTCAGAGTCTTGCCGCCACCAGTGTTCTGCTTGAGAACGAGGTCGGACTCAGAACGACGGTCGTACCACGCTTCCAGCACTTCGTTCTGCTCCGGACGAAGCCGTGACCATTTCCGTCCTTGGAGGGCGGCATAGATCTCGCGGGGGCGAATGAGCTGTGAGCCCTTGTTTGGGTTGATCTCATCCCAACGGATCGGCATCAATTCCTCCTACAGCATGTGCACACGAGACATGCAGGCCAATATTGTCATGTGGTCGTGGGGGGGGGGGGGGGGGGGGGGGGGGAAGAAGGGGGGGGGGGGTCCGTATGGGGGGGGGGGGGGGGGGGGTGCCGGGGGGGGGG
>NZ_JBBHKW010000017.1:0-24065 GCF_037482625.1 Corynebacterium sp. H128
CCCCCCCCCCCCCCCCCCCCCCCCCCCCCCCCCCCCCCACCCCCCCCCCCCCCCCCCCCCCCCCCCCCCCCCCCCCCCCCCCCCCCCCCCCCCCCCCCCACCAGGTTGATTGATCCTTACTATCCGTGAGTACGATCTGAAACTCCGTGACGCACGGCCACTATCGTCCTCGACAGTCGTCGTCTTCAAGTATCTCATAGATTTGAGATCGCCGGTGACCGTGGGGCACTTCATTTGTATCACTCCTTTACTTCACTTGTATCGTCCAGTGTGATACAAGTGAAGTAAAGGAGTGATACAAATGAAGTCGATAGAAGTTTTGGGCTTGCTGGAGGCAGTCGCCTCTGAGCAGTGGGGGATTATCACTGCTGCGCAAGCGCAGCGAGAGGGTGTTACTCGTCTGCAGCTCAGCCGCTTGACGGAATCGGGAATGTTAGAACGGGTGCGACGGGGAATCTATCTGTTGCCGTCAGCGCAATATGGTCCCCTAATGGATATTCAAATTGCCTGGGTATCGCTCGATCCTGGTGTCCTTCCCTCTGAAAGGTGGGACTCCCCCCATATTGTCAGTGTCTCTCACGAATCGGCATCCTTGATTCATCAAATAGGGAATTTGATTCCAAATAAGTATTCGTTTTCTTCAAAGAAGAGAAAGCAGTCGGCTCAAAAGGATATTCATATCCATATCAATCGTGAGTTGATGCCGGGTGAGATAGATAATGTTGATGGTTTGCCTGTTACCTCAGTGGAGCGAACTATATGCGATTTAGCAGAGAAGGCTATCGAATTTGACTATTTGGCGATGATAGTGGTGGATGGTTTACGAAAAGAAGGTGTAAGGCTAAGTGTGCTCGCAGATAAGCTAGATAAATCGGCATCAACGTATGGGGTCTCCTCCGGACAGAAATTGATACAAGCATGCCAGGAGGAGGCTGAAGCTGAGGAAGATAGCGAGGAACGCTTCGACCGTTACGTCAGCGATTTAATTAGAAGAACGAATTCTTCATCTGATTTTGCGAGCGAGCAGATGAGGGAGTTGACGCGTGGGCTTTCTACTGCGGCAATGAGCGAGCAGATGAGGGAGTTGACGCGTGGGCTTTCTACTGCGGCAATGAGCGAGCAGATGAGGGAGTTGACGCGTGGGCTTTCTACTGCGGCAATGAGCGAGCAGAATCTCGCGGAGGAGAAAAATACCCGAGAGAAGGAAACATGAATCAGACTTTGAGCCCTGTTCAAGCACGTAATCTTCAAAGGAGCCTGAACACGCGTATCGGGAACCTTTCAAAAGAAACGGGTAGGAGCAGGGATAGCCTCCGATCTCAGCTTGTTTTCCAGTGTTTTCTTAAACGGGTATTTTCCTCCCCTTCTGAGTGGGTTCTTAAAGGTGGCACAGCCTTGCTGATGCGCAACGGTGATGGACGGTTCACACGGGATATCGATTTAGCTCGATCCCGCGCGTGGAATGACATTAGTGAAATCCGCCAAGAATTTGAACGAATTGCGCAACTTTCGGGCGATGACGGCTTTGTATTCAAAGTAAGTTCTGTTGGACAGAAGTCAGTAGTTGATGATGGTTATGCAACGCCTACTGCAGAAGTGAAAGTTGAAGTTCGCCTTGGTGCAAAGCGTTTCCACACCATCAACATAGATGTTTCGCTTAGACGTCACACTCAAATTCCACTGGAGAAGGTTTATGTTGATCCTCTTCTTAACGAACTGCTAGGAGAAAGCAAGTGCAGTTCTTTCACTGTTTTGGTCACCGCCATTGAAGCGCATCTTGCGGACAAGATTTGTGCCATGTTCGAACCACACCGTAATGGTGTGAGTATGCGGTTCCATGATCTAGCCGATATTATTCAGATCATTCGTACTCAAAATTTCTCAGCAGAGAAATTCCTAGAAGTACTACATCACGAAGTAGCGCGCAGACGCATGGACTGGCCGGCGAGAATTACGTCACCTGGCCCTGTATGGGAAGAAAAATATCCAATCAACGCAACTCAATATGCGGGGCTACCGAGAGAGCTTCAGTCATTGCAGAGTTCTTTAGATTATGCCGGTTCATGCCTAAATGAGGTCTTAAAAGGTGAGCGGACTCAAGGAACTTGGAAGCATGAACAATTGAGCTGGGTAAATTAAGCGAGCTGTGTGGTGTAGCTTAGCGATTTTTCGGCACCCTGATCACTGCTTGATCCATCTGCTGCTCGAACTCCTGGATCAGCTTCGTATCCTCCGGGCTGATCGGGTACGGCTGGCCTAGTTCCATCTTGAGCTGGATCAGGGATGCGGCTACCGCTCCCCGGTATGGCTGTGTCGGGTTCGGCCACAGCTCGACGCTGATTGTCAGTGCTTCGTCCGATGGGTACATCTCCGGCCACGCGGTCGGCCAGGTTTCCGGATTGTCGATCACCTTCTGGTGCGGTGTCCGATCGTCCTCCAGCTCCGCCGCTAGTTCCGCTGCCTGTTCGGTGTAGGGCTGTATCCAGTCCTGCTGTATCTGATCCCACGCCAGTTGGTCGGCTTGGTTGAGAATCTGCAAGACGGTCATTCCGTCCGGCCACACTCCGTGTTGGTTCTTGTAGCCATGCTTGGCTCGCTCCGAGTACTGGTTGCGTAGGTTCTCCCACGCGCTCTGGAGTTGCTCGTACTGGTTGTCCAGTTCCTCGGGTGTTGGATTCTCCCCGGCTGCGGTCATTGCTTGCTGGAGGTCGGTCTTGAAGATCATCGTTTTCTCCTAGTTCTTCGAAAAGGTTCCGCTAATCCAGATAGTAACCGCAGCGACCAGCCTATAGAAGGCACACACCTCATGCATTAAACGGGTATTTTCCCGGAAGTGCCTGTATAGTGGCCATAAACCATGCGCTAACGAACGCCCGGAGGTGAGCCAAAATGATGACCCTGCACCGACTGTATGCGGGCACTGGCTACACCTATCTCACCGATTCCGTGGCGACACAAGACCGCCCTCGCGTGCCAGGCCAGGACTGGGCAGCGTACCAAAACCAAACCGGAACCCCACCGGGCCAATGGTTCGGCAAGGGTGCCAAGGTGCTCGGAATGAGCGGCGAAGTCACCGAAGAACACATGCTTGCGCTGTGGGGTGAGGGCATTCGTCCCGACGCTGACGAGCGCATCGCAGCGGAAATCAAGAGCGGTAAAACTGCGCGCCAAGCCCTTGGCTCAGTGTGTCTTGGCCGTCGCTTTCTCGATTCATCAAGCGACGGCAATCCGCTTTTGAAGCGCATCAACTCGCGCATTTTCACGATGCGATACACCAGCGGTAAGCCGCTGACTAACGAGCAAATCCGCACCATCAAACTAGAGGTCGGACGCAAGAGCTGGCCGAAGCTGTTCCCGGATAATCCCGACCCAACAGACCGCCAGATCATGCGCTACATCGGCAAACTGGAGAAGTCCCAGGGCAAACCAGTCGCCGGATTCGACATGGTTTTTACCCCGGTCAAGTCCGTCACCGCCCTGTGGGGAATCGCTGACGAGTCATGGCAGAAGAAGATCGAAAGCGCTCACCGAGAAGCCGTCTCTGAGACGTTGGAGTGGATTGAAGAGCAAGTGAGCTTCTCCCGAAAGGGCTACAACGGGACGATTCAAGTCCGCGCCGAGGGGCTGGCGATTGCCCGGTTCGATCACTATGACAACCGCGCAGGAGACCCCAACCTGCACACACACTGCGCTGTGTCCAACAAGGTTTACTGTCCTGATGATGACAAGTGGAGAGCACTTGATGGGCGCGCAATTTTCCAGATCAATGTCTCCGGTAGCCAGCTCTACAACCGCACGATCAAGACCAAACTGGAACGACTTGGCCTGAGTTTCCGTGAGGATTCACGCGGCGCTGGCAAGTCCAGTGTGTACGAGCTGGCGGCTGTTCCTGACTCGATTCTGCGGGAGTTTTCGCGCCGAAATGAGATCGAAGCACGGATGAACCAGCTCATTGATGCGTACCGTGACAAGCACAAGCGGGAGCCATCGGTGAAGGTTCAGATCAAGCTTGCCGAGCAAGCGAACCTGGAAACCCGAGGGGATAAGCAAGCGCCGCAGTCGCTTACCGACATGCGCTCGCAGTGGCGTGACCGAGCGCTGGAGACACTGGGAAGTGAGCATGTTCTGTCCCAGATTCTGACCTCCGCGACGAACGTTAGTGAACGCGCCGAGGTTCCTTTTCATGCCGAATCTGCACGCTTGGAGACTCTAGAGACGTTGCAACGCAGGCGCAGTGCTTTCAATGCCAACCAGCTTTACAATGCCGCTACAGAAGCGGTTATGCGCTACACCTTTGACTCTGTGGGCGCGCAGAACGCAGCCATTGAGCAAACCGTTGAAGCGGTTAAGGCGAGCGCGTGTGTGGCCATTGACACCGGTGAAGGCTTGAACGTTGCGCACCTGCCAGCGCACGCGCAGGAGGCACTTTTCTATCAGTCTCGTTCGACTGTGTACACCACAAAGGAGACGCTCTACCGGGAGCAGAAGCTGCTCGATGCAGCCCACACCTTGACCCCGTTCACGCTCACCAACGCGGCGATTAATGCCGCTATTGAGGACGTGGAACAGGCCGAGGGATTTACCATGAACGACGGCCAGCGGGAGTCCGCACGATTCCTCTTGGCCACGGGAACGCAGCTGTCCGCTGTCGTTGGCCCGGCAGGTGCAGGCAAGACCACGGCGATGAAAGCCGTCTCCCTTGCATGGCAGAACGCAGGCCATAATGTCGTTGCTTTGGGGCCGTCAGCAAAGGCCGCACAGGTGCTTGGCAATGACCTTGGCATCGAGGGCAAGACCATCGCGCACATCTTGGAATGTGACAAGCATGGAGTTGATACCGGCATTGGTGTTGGCACTCTTATCATCGTTGACGAAGCTGGTATGGCATCGACTCAAGACCTCTTTAGGCTCAATGAGATTGCCCAACGCTCCGGTGCTGTGGTGCGTTTGATCGGTGACCCAGCGCAGCTTTCTGCCGTTGATACGGGTGGCATGTTGGCCACCATCACCCGCGATCTGGACGCACCAACGATGGATACTGTGGTGCGTTTTAAGACCGAGGGCGAAGCAGAAGCAACCCTGAAAATCCGCGAGGGCGCAGCCGATAGCATTGATTTCTACCAGGCCAACGACCGCCTGCACTCCGGTACTGCCGAGGGGTTGCAGGCCGATATTCTCGCCGCATGGCTGGCTGATACTGAGCAGGGTTTGACGTCGCTGATGATGGGAACCACGCGCCGTGACGTGTTCGCCCTGAACCAGTCGGCGCAACGCGCACGTATCGAGCGGGGCGAGCTTTCCGAGCAATCGCCTAGCGTGACGGCATCGGATGATTCTCGTCTGCTCGTTGGAGATCGGATCGTCACTCGCAAGAACTCCGCAGATGCACGAATGATCGGCGGCGCAGATCACGGCAGGCGTATCTTTAACGGCGACCTCTGGACTGTTGAACAAGTCAATGAGGACGGCACTGTTCGTGCGCGTCACCTTGATACCGGTGGCCGTGCTGAATTGTCTGCCGAGTACGTCTCTCGCCATGTCGAGCTAGGGTATGCGGCCACTGTGCACCGCGCACAGGGCATGACCGTTGATACCGGTCACTTGCTGGCCAATTCCAATACCTCTCGTGAACTGGCTTACGTGGGTCTGACCCGTGGTAAGAAGAACAACCACGCCTGGATTGTCACCGAGCAGCGCATTGACCCAGAAGCCGAGCACGATCAGGACACTACAGCCACCATTGAGGATGCGTGGGCGCAGATGATGGCACGCACCACCGATAACGTCTCTGCCATTGACTCCATCATGGCCGAACCAGACGGGGCAGATGCCCTCATGGGCCAGTACCAGCACGTGCACGACATGCTGGTCTACCAGTACACATCCGGGTTGCTGCACGAGATTGCCCCGCATGTGGCCGAGGAAATCTTGGGCAACGAAGCCATGCGCTACCGCGTGGAAAACGCCGTGCGTCACCGTTTGGCCGGCCACGATTGTTCCTACTCTGACCTGCAAGAACATAACTGGCGTAACGCCTGGAGCTGGATTGCCGCGTTTGAGGACTCCACGACACCAGTCCAGCAGCAGGCTATCGCCACGTTGCCACCGGCCACAGGTGGAGTTGATGCCGAGCTGCTGGATTGGGCACGCACCGCTCGCGTGGAGCTGCTCGACCAACGCGCCACGGCACAGGTACGAGGTGCGCAGCTTGGCCACGCCTTGACTCCACAGCGGGCACAGACACTTGCAGATGAAACTTTGGCTGATAATGCGGCAGTGCTTGTCGCTCGTCGGGACGCGCTGACGCTTGCCCAGGGTGTGTGGCGCAGCGCTGCTGAGGATATGCGGATGGGTCGTGGCCACGAACGCCTAGAGCGTTCCCACGCAGGCTTGCTGGCCACCGATGCTGCTATTTCCACTGTGCTGAAACGACGTAAGAGCGCACTGACGGCCACTGGAACGCAGCACGAGCGGCTCATGGCGGAAGTACGTCACTTGGAGCAGGGTTTGCCACCGGCAACCCAGTGGGCGCAGATCAGGGTGGACGCAGCCAAGGTGCGCGAGGACATCGGTGAACTCGCCGCTGTCGAGCACACCGCGCAACGCGGTTTTACTGCCAAGCTCACGGCCACGAACGCCGAGCTAGAGCAGATCGAGCGGGCACTGTCGGTCATTGCCAAGGAGCAGGAACGTCGCCAGGACAACCCAGGGCCAGATGCGGACATGGTTGCCCAGATCGGCGCAGGCGACGCACGCTTTGCTGTTGCCGTGGCCACCACGACACCCGAGGACGCGGAGCGCGCGCTTGTTAAGGCCAAGAACGGCATCTCCAGGCCGGAAGATGTGGTGCGGGCACTGCTGGATGGAGATAACCCGGCAGAAGCCGTGGCCACAATCCAGCGCCGTCTTGCCGACCAGCTTTCCCACGTGGAAACCGTGGCCGTGGACGCAGCCCGCCCCGTGGCCACGAACGATGATCCAGACGCGGCCTTGCTTGCCGAGCGCCGCAAGCTCATGGCCGAACTGGGCGAGCTTGAGAAGTTCAGCGTGGACGCAACCGCAGGCGAGAGCGATCTGCGCCGCAAGATACGCGACGCCATGAAGCGGGAAGCAGAGCTTGACCAGGCTATCGTGACCGCCGAGAACCGTGTGGTGGCCACGCAGCGTGTCTACGCCGGATTGCCGGAGGTTCCGGAGTCGGCTACGAAGATGCCAACTGGAATGTTTGCGACGAAGAAGGCGAAGGAGCAGGCGCATAGTAACCGGATTGCGTGGCAGCGCAAGCAGCAGGCTCGCCGTGATCTGACCGTGGCCACGAACGCCGTGGCCACGCTACGAGACGAGCGGGCGCGTCTGACTGAGGGGCTACCATCGCGCGATAAGTGGAAGTCTGTGCTGGCTGCTGAGCAGACCAGCACAACTAGTGCGCGCAGGATTCAGATCCGCGCCCGTATTGACGCGATTGACACCAAGATCGGCCTGCGACACCACCAAGCCAAACAACCAATCCACCGCGCACATCCACATCAGCAAGCAGTCCATAAAGTCGATAAAGAAATGGAAATCTAGAACTGGCCATACAGGCACATGCCTATATGGCCAGTTCTAGGAACTGTGTGCTTAGAGTTCGAGGATCTCTGCCGCAAGATCGTCAAAAGGTAGATTCGCTTCTTCTGCTGGCCACGCCTCTCCGTAAGCCTTGGCGTATCTTCTTAGATATGGAATTTCTGTCTTGAACTGTCGCACTCCGGACCTTTTGATGATCGGGGCATACTGTTTCCCATCACGGTCAACATCGTCTTGGACACCGCACACCAGGATTCGGGTTGGCGTTCCAATAATTTGCAACGTGACAAGGGTTGGACGTAAAGACATTGCGCTGAAATCAAATGGAACGATAGCCAAGTCAACGATTTGATCTAACTCTCTGAGAATGACGGGGTTACTGTGGCAAGGATCGATGATGACTACACCGTTCTCGCCAAGTTCTTCTTCAATCTCTTTGATCTGCTGTCGGATGGCGGGGAAAGTGTCCACTTCTTCCCAAGTCGTGGAAGTTGGATTTTGAATCAAAAAGACCTCAAATGGTAAAGGCTTTCCATTCAAAGCTGCAGTTTGACTCCAGAGGCTAGAGCCTTCATCTTCGGACGAGTCAGCAACAACGGCAACGCTCGCTCCTCGCGTTTTTAGCGCGGAGGCAAGCAAGACTGATGTGGTTGAACGAAAAAATCCACCTTTAATATTGGCGACCGAGATGATCACAGCGATACCGATTCCCCTCTTAGCTAGAAATTGCTACTTATAGTCTGTCGACTCTAAGTCTGCATCATCAGACCGTTAATTGGTGCATGATGACAAAAATTTGTTAAAGGAATTCGGGGAACGACTGCGCCAAGCTCGCGAGAATGTGGGAATCTCCCAGGAGACATTGGCGCATAGAGCTGGTCTCCATCGCACCTATGTTGGTTCTGTGGAGCGGGGAGAGCGTAATCTGTCGCTGCTGAATATTCTTTCCTTGGCCACAGTCCTGCACATCGACGCTTCACAGCTTGTTCAGGGGATGAAGAGGGAGAGCATGTAGGCATGTAGTACATGCCTACATGCCTACATGGCTACAGGACTATATGGACATGCTATCGGAATTTATTATGATGTAGTCATGGCTAACATCATCTCGGTCATCCAAACCAAAGGTGGCACAGGAAAAACTACGACATCTATGTTTTTGGCGACAGCACTTCATCATCTGGGCGATCAAGTAATCGTTTTCGACGCCGACAAACAACGGTCCGCCACTGATTGGGCTGAAGATGTTGGAGGCGACTTTGGATTTGAAGTGAAAGCTGTCCCCACAGAGCGAACGCTACAGTCCGCAGTGGATCGCTATAACGACAGCAACGTCGACTTCATACTCATCGATACTCCGCCAGGTAGCAATAGCATTGTTGATATTGCATCGAAAGTAGCTGATCTGGTTCTCATCCCCACAGGCGTCTCCCCGCTTGATATGAAACGAACCCAAGCTACCCTCGATGTTTTTGACGGAACAGAAATTCCGGTTGCAGTTGTTTTAGTGAATGTGGACAAGCGGGAAAGGTTACTTGATTTAGCCCAAGAGACACTTTCCGTCAACACTCGAGCGGCACTAGCTGACACGATCATCCCTACTCGGAGTGCGACTAGGAGGGCTGGGTCTACAGTTCCCAACATTGCGCGAAAAGCATTTCAGGAATGGATTGACCTTGCTCAGGAACTTAAGGAGGCGTTTTAGAAATGGCAATTGGGAGTGCAGCAGGAAAAGCAAAGAAGAGTGCTCAGCCGCAGAAAAACGAGAGGGCAGAAACGAAGAGCGGATCGGCGGGCCCTCTTAAAGGGCATGAGGAACGGGCTGCAACGTTGAGGATCTACGTGAAGGACAAAGCCATGCTCAAAGAGGCAAAGCTAGCTGCTTTGGAAGAGGACACTAGTTTGTCTCAGCTCTGGGAAGAATGGGCTATTGACTGGTTAAAGAGTAGAAAAAAGTAAAATAAACCATGCCTACATGCCCATATGTGCGTATGGGCATGTAGGCATGTACGACTTAATGATTGTGGGATAGCTTAAAAGTAAACTACAACGGTGTTATTCTGAAGGCTGATAAAGGAAGAAGCGCCTGCTGTCACAACAGCAGGCGCCCAGCTTGATACTTGTTCGCAGCAAGCCTCAAGCGCTATCACCCAGTTCACAGCTGGGGGAAAGCCTAGATATGAGTATACCGAACCAACGGGTTGAATTGGATTCGTCACTTTCCGGAATCTCACCCGGAGAACAACGTCTTCAGCGTGCGTTGTGTGGCGGAATCGATGACACTCCGGCTAGCGCTCTCGATCGAGAATCATTAATAACGCACCTTGGTCGAGATGTTTTACACGCAAGTATCGGACGAGACTTCTCCAAAGCATATTTCCGCACGCAAGACGGACACATTGCCCCCCGGATGTACCGAACTAAATCAGAAGCTATTGGAAAATGCGAGTACGTCATGCTGACCAACAAACAGTACGCTGCTGTTCTAGTTGTTGATATCGATCAACCAGGTGAAGCTGGCGGTCACCCTATTAACCTTCACGAAGATGTCCGGCAGACTTTTCTTTCCCTTACCGAGCGTAACATCGGCCCAGCATGGGTGGGGATCAATCCTCAATCAGGCAAAGCACAGGCTATTTGGCTCATAGATCCTGTGTACGCCAATCAAAGTGGGAACTCGCCGGCAATGAGCCTATTGGCAGCAACTAGCCGGACATTAGGTGAGTTACTCGATCATGATCCGCACTTTGCCCACCGCTTTAGTCGAAGCCCGTTCTACACAGGAGATTCTCCAACGGCGTACCGCTGGTATCGACAACACAACCGAGTAAATCGCCTTGGAGACCTGATCCAGGAGGTGCGTAGTATGACTGGACAACGTCATCACGAAAAGTCTCGGCAAAAGTTCAGTAGCGGGCGAGAGCTGATTAACGCAGTACGAACTCGTCGCGAAGAAGCACAAGCCTTCAAATCCATTGCGAAGGATGTTGAAAACGAACTGGCATCATCCCTTGACCAATACGACCCTGATCTCATTGACGGAGTGCGGGTGCTCTGGGTCAGCCAAGGACGAGCAGCACGTGACGAAACTGCCTTCCGCCATGCCCTAAAGAACGCGCATCGTTTGCGTCAATCTGGTCAGCGTATGACAGACGCAGCCATTATTGACGCCTACGAGTATGCCTACTTAGTAGCTCATTCAGTGGGGTCTGCAGGTCGCCCAAATGAGATGCCTCCGATGCGTGACCGCCAAACTATGGCACGGCGTGTTCGTGGCTATGCGACTCAGTCCCATCAGACGAGCAAAACCCTGTCTACTGCCTCAGGGAGCACTACAACCAGCGAGCGCAAAGCGCTTGCCACCATGGGGCGTCGAGGCGGGAAAAAAGCGGCAGAACGGTGGAAAGATCGTGATAGCTCCTATGCACAAGCAGAAATTCAGAAACTACAAATCGCTAATCAAAAGCGCGCTGTTTCAAGACGAGTGAACGCACGGCAGATAGCGAACTACTTTGACGACTGCTTTATACAGACTGGGAAGTACCCCACGATAGCGGAGGCAATGCAGGAGTTTGGAGTGTCTAGGGCTACTGTCAACCGAGCATTGAAAGCAGCGGGGATTATGCTTCCCCGGGGGAGACGGAAACAGGCTAATTAAATGTGTCAGGCCGTAAGCAATATACGGTTCCCCTGCCGGTAGGCGGGGGAACCGTATGACGAAAGAAAAGCTGTGCTTCCAAGTCTCTTTTCCTCAGATTCTTGCTCCCTCGGCGCCTACTGATGCGTCTACGAGGAGACGTAGTAAGGCTCTTTGCCCGTTAGAGCAACCGAGTGTCCATCTTCCATTCAGGTTAAGAACAGATGAGTGCCCAACATACTCAAACCAAGCAATGTTCGATACCGTTGCCGGCGGCATCGAGGACTAGTGCATGCACAGCGTCTTGCTAGGGTGAACAGTTGGTTCACGAACCACAACCTACTTTGGTTGGGGAGTGGCTCTCTCGTCGGTACGCGGCATTTGTAGCCCGCGCGACGTACGAGTGCTAGTCGTGTGCTGCGTTTGGCAATCGGACAGCGTGTCGTTGTTCGTCGGTGAACATCAGCGCGTCCGTACCGCTTTCTGCTCGTCCGGTGGGGCTGGCGTCGCAACTACAGACAAAGAGAGCAAGGGAACCTATGGTTCCCGCGCTAGCTCTCGAAACGATCCGATGTGCTGTCTACAGTGGTGTTTTCTGCTGGTCTTGACCCTGGGACATATGTTTCTACGTTTCTACTTTTATAGGCGACCTGGGCAAATAGATAAACACACTGGTTAAACCCTGTGGATAACTTGCGCCGTGATGGTAAATCAGCGCACGGTGTCTGAGGGGTGATGGTAAATCAGCGCAGCTTGACCAGCGCAAATAAAAAAGCACCCTTGGGGTGGGTGCTTGATGGTGTTAGCTGAGTTTTGCTGTGCTAGATCCTATGCATAGACACGTCTATAGGTATAGAGGCTTATGTGGAGAATTAACATTTTCGTGTCAGTTATTGTGCCCATGGGCTATGATAGCCTGGCCATTGGCTTGGGTGGAAGACTGTTACGGCATCGAAATAGACGAGTCCTGTATCCATGCATGGGCTGTATCTCAGATCATAAGGTCCATAGACGTTCGCGCACACTGTCTGGATATTGTTATAGAGGTCTACGTTGCATTGTGAGAATGCCCATGAAGAGCCACCATGAAGATTATCTGCATCCGCATAGCACATGTCATGAATGGCACAGGGGCCAGAAAAATCAGCATTTTTACCAGGGGAAGGGAACTGGTCTGGAGACTTGGTGCAGTAATCATGGAGCGAGCCTCTATTCGGATCGTATTCGTATCCTGGAGGGACTGGGACACCTCCGTCGTAGGTTCCTCCGAGGGTCACAGCTCTTTCGTTTGTAGCAGCTGCCATAGCCGAGGCAGGTTGTGTAGCTAAGAGAGTCTCTAGGTTTGCTCCAATTGAATTTGCATAACGCTGAAGGGCTGCCAAAACTAGATTGTTAACTGGCTGCCCAGCAATCTGGGTTTCTCCTGCGTTTTTCATTTCAGCGGTTAGGTTGATTTGCCCATTCTGGAAATCCTGAACAATTTCTTGAGAGTTATTGATATAACGGTCGCCAACTGGGTACCCTAAATTTCCAGCTTCGTATCCTTTTTTAGCCCAGGCCTCAAACATTAGCGAGGTTACGCCGTGTGCCCCGGCGGAAGGGTGCCAGTAAACATATCCTCGTTCAAAGGCACTAAATTTGCCTTGCCCATCTGGGGTAGTGGCTTCATCAGCTAGGGGGTAGCCCAGGTAGCCATTGTGAGCATTTTGCCCCTGCCAGTACTCGTAGATTTTACCTTTAATGCTAGAAACTTGGAATCGTGGAGACTTGTAGATGTATCCACCTTGGAATTCCTGTCGGCGACCTTGACCATCTGCGCTAATAGGGTCTTCGTCAGTTTTAGGGTAGCCCAACCAGCCAGCTTCCCACCCGTTGTTCTTCCAGTTTGCGGCAATGTGGGTCGGGACGGAATGTGCTCCAGCCTCTGGATGCCAGTAGATAAACCCGTTTTGGAACCTCATTCGATATCCAGTTCCGTCCGGATTTGCGCTCATTGGCTCGACAGGCCATAGAACAAAGCTTGAAGGCCCACCCATCTGTTCGTACTTGTCAAGAATTGCGCCACACACCTGAATAGAGGAAGGCCAAAAAGTTTTGCATCGAGGGGCATTGGCAAAGGTGTGGGCTTTGTTTTTCTGTTGAGCGATTTGCGTTTCTACTACGTCGGCTTCTTCCTTAGTTATTTCAGGGGGAAGTGAAACCTTGTCGGAGTACATTTCTCCTGGTTGAACTATTTCTTTAGGTTCTCCGAGATTATTAATGCTCTTAGCTAGCTCTTGCCTCTCGGCAACTTCTTCCGGGGTGAATCCACCTACTCCGTCAACCTCTGGAGATCTAGTTGGATCAACTTGAAATTCTTGCACATAATCTGCAGCATTTTCTGATGCTACAATCCTTTCATTAGCAGATGCTGCAAGCGGGAATGTTGAAAGCAGGGCAACTGTGGCTACTGTCACCACTGTCCTTAATGCATTTTTCACAAGATAGCTCCTTTGAGGAGATGGTGGACGTGCGCGAATAATGCGCACAATGTTTATTATTTCCTGTCAGGTTTTAGCTGTATGGCTAACAAAATAGATTGCCCTAATAAAGGGGTGTCCCTATGTTTTTGTCAAGTGCTAGATTGTCGCGGGTGAGTACAGGCATGGGGGTAGTCGTCTTGGCATGCCTGGGGGCGGCCAGCGTATGTTGGCCGGTTTCATTTTTTAGACGCTAGACGGCGGCTGGGCGGGGTGGGATCTCTCGGAAGAATTCCTTGTTTTTCAGCATCGCGTAGATGACGTTGCATCGGCGTCGTGCCAGGCAGATAACTGCTGCGTTATGGCGTTTACCTTCGGCTCGTTTACGTTCGTAGTACTGGCGTGATGGTTCGTGGTTGTGGATAGCCGCGAACGCGGAATAGAACAAGGCGTTTTTCAGTCGTTTATTGCCTGATCGTGCTGGGAATTCCCCTCGGATCGATGAACCAGATCTTCTGGTGACTGGTGCGATTCCTGCGTAAGCGGCCAGGTGGCCGGCGCTATCAAAGTCTGAGCCATCTCCGACTGCCAGTAGGATCTGCGCTGCGGTCTTGATGCCGATCCCGGGCATGCTCATCAAGACCTCGGAAAGAGGGAATTCATTAAGCATGCTTTCTACCTGCTCTGCGATGATGTCTCGCTGCTCTTTCAAGGCATTGATGTTTGCCGCTAGCTGTGGGATCACAAGTTCAGCTGCATCGATTCCTGGAACCGTGACGGTCTGCTCTTCCAACGCCCTGAAGATGGCATCTACCAGCGTGACCGGGTCTTTACGAGTGTGTTTCTGCATCCAGTTAAAGGACATGCCGGTAGCCGGCTTGTTTGAGCCCTTGCGGTTCTTTGTAGTGGATCAACAGGTCAAGGACAGGAGTGCGTGTGAGCGTGCTGCCAGCGACTACTCTTTCAAGACTCGGGTAGATCTGGGTCAGGATGCTGCGTAGCCGGTTGATCGTTCGTGTGCAGTCACGAGCGATGTCATCATCGAAGCCCGACAGCATCTTCAACGCGGAGAGAACTTCGTTGTTGCGGTCTACAGCCCGCACGTGTGCGGCATGGTTCGTGCTGTATCGGCGATGATGAAAGCATCCCGTTTGTCCGTTTTCGCACGTCCGGGGTAGAGACCAGCAGCTTTGCGCATAGCGAGCCCTGGCAGGTAGCCAACCTGGCAACCTCGATCTCGGGCGACTGTGATGGGAAGAGCGCCGATAGTGTTGGGTTGGTCAACGATAACAAGGACATGTCCGTTTTGCTGGAGGTCGTCAAACAACGTCGCGAGGTCTGACTCCAGTTGCGGAAGGGGCTTATCGAAAAGTTTGTTTCCTTCTCGGTCAAGTGCACAGGCATGGTGTTCGGATTTGCCGACATCCAGGCCGAGGAAAATGTCGATGGGGTAATCCTGCGACATAGCGAGCTCCTAGAAACGATGGATATGTGTTTGTTCTAGTCGCTGGTGTCATGACATTCGTTGCGAGAACCCACACCTGCAAAGAGACCTGGAGAGAAGTTCCGGCCGTGTCCCTATCAGCTGTCATCGAACGTCCTGGCTCCCGGCGGCAACGCCCCCGTATCATGAAAACTACAGGGCAGATAAGCCATACTGAGGCCAGCGACTATCCCCATTATCGGGGATACCCACAAGGTAACGGGGCAATTCTAATTGCACTGCTCGTTGAATTCTTTTTGGGAGATTTCCCCCTTTGGGCCCCACACATTGCCAGTTGAAAGGAACTTTAACTGTTCAATGGTGAAAGATGTTTCTCCAATATGTGCTTCTTTCCTGAAAGGGTTTTGGGACGCTCTGACAGGAGATGCAATTACTGTCATCTGGGTTAAGTCATCTTTGGGGGCGTTGAATGGGGCGGTCTCCCGCCAAGGGCTTTGGTCTGCGGTCGGAAGCGTCATGATCCCCTGCTGCGGTGTAGGGGTCTCGTAAGTAGCTAGTATTGGATTTTTTTCCGCTGCTGGCATGTCTGGTCGGCGCGATCCGTAAATATCAACTCGGTTAATGGAATATTTACATGTATTTACATGAATCTTCAGTAGGCCATCTTCTGAGAGGGACACTGCTGTGGAGCCAGAAGTGTCAATATTTACGTAGTTTCCACAGGATGAGAGGAAAAGGGACACTGCCACAACGGGGGAAATTAAAGAACGTAGTTTCATTTGATTATCGTAGCTCTTCAGTCTTCATTATGTCCGCAGAACAAACTGTTAGGCGAGATGACCCTATGCCTATGTGGCTAGGTATTTGTAGAGGGTGGTTCTGCCGATTCCTAAGCGTCGTGCGATTTCGGCTTTGGGTATGCCGTCGTTGACCCACTCGCGGGCTTGGGTGACCTGGGTGGTGGTGAGGGCGGGTGCGCGTCCGGTGAGGGAGCGGGCGAGTCTGTCCATGCTCGTGATGGTGACAGAGGGTTGACCGCGTTGGATGGTGACGCCTTGGAGGTCTGCGGTAATGCCTGCGTCCGGCCAGAAGGCGGTGACGGTGGCAATAGCCTTTTTAATCTCATTGCGGAAGTTGCGTTGGTCTACTGAGGTTTTGAGCTCTTTGGTAGAGAAATTCGCAGCCATATCGTCCCAAGAGAATACCCACTGCTCCACGGATCATTTGGGCCGACCGGGGTGGGGCACAAATTCCACCCAGGCGCTCACTTCCTCTTATGTGAAACGGATTCACTCAAATGCTCTCGAAATGAGCCTGCGTCTCTTTTAAGGCGGGGGTATCTGTTCAGATACTTCCTGGTCCAACACGAATCTAGATCTACTATTTCCAGTTATTCTTTAGTCACTCATTTGTTTGAAGATCGTGAAATCTAGATCTTCCCGTTCGAAAGGTGGAGTAATCCATTGAAGTCTATTGGTTCTCATTTGGTGTCAGCTCTAGGTATCGCGGCCACCGCTCTCTTTGGGGTGATGGCTACAATCGCCCCAGCCTATGCTATTGAAACAGTTCCTTCCGTAGCTTCTCAGCAGAATAAACCAGCTGATTTTTGGTTTACCTCAGAAGAGGGAATCCGCACTTTCGACATTGAGGAAAATGTTCTTGTTCCTCACCTTCTCGCTGGTGACCAGATCAAGATCGAAGGAAATATCATTAATGCTTATAACGCACAGGGAAAAATTGTTGCAAGCATCAAATCAGATCTTCCTGAGGGGCTTGTCCTAAAGTACACCGACGGCGTAATCTACGCGGGCAGCGAGAGCGGAGACGCCTCACGTTGTATCGATAACAAATGGGTATCTTTGGGTATTAACATCGCTGCCGATGCATTGGTTTGTGCTCCGCTGGGAGCCGCAACTGGTGGTGCAGGCGGTCTTGCCTGCGGCGCAGCTGTAGGCACTGGTATTACAGCAGCCAGCTGCTAGTAATTGGTGCGGAGATAGGAAGGCATTTAAGAAATGGGTGAAGTATCGGGCGGAACTGTTGTAAAGACCCCAGCAGGGTTGAAGGTTCCGTTGTTTCTGTATGCTGTAGTAATTGCAGTGCTAATCTCTGCCGGGTCAGCGGCTGCACTGTATAAAATTAACTACCCCTGGTGGGTGTGGATTGTAGAGGCATTGATCCTTTTGCCTATTGTTTATGGGATTTCTCATAAACTGACCAGCGTCGATAACTCTGGCGACTATGTAATTGTTAGTCGGCCGAAGGTAATTTCATTTTCCACAATTTCAGCAGTTGTGATCGTAATGTTGATTATTGTCGCCGTTGTCTTGTAAAAATCTGTTCTCTTTTTAGCGAGGCATAGTTTGTTCTGCGTTGCCGACACAGGGTTTACTTCTTCTAGGTATAAAGAAGTAAACCCTGTGTCGGCTTGTTTAATAGGTTTAGTGACTCTTCGCAATATGTAGGGAGATGGCTGGGGTGAGGTTGAAATCTGCGAAACACTAATCTGCCCAAACCAAAGCCTACTGTGCACATTAGTGACAACATCCCGGATGATGTTGTTTGTGGTACCGCCGAATTTGGCATCACCATACCTGGCTCAGCAGACGACGGGGACTGCATCGTCGTGGTCTAAACCGTGAAGAGTCGGTTTCTTAAAGGGAAACTCTATGGTCATGCATAAAGCGGACAATTACTAGAATCATGTGTAAGAAAGGTGCTTGACGACTAGTTCTACTCGGTTAGATGCGCCATATTTGGCAAAGAGTGATGAGATTGTTTTTCTGATCGTGATTTCTGCAAAGTTTAATTTATGGGCAATCTGTATGTTTGTGTTCCCTTCGCATAGAAGGGTAATGACTGCTTGCTCCCGTGAAGTTAGATTAAGGAGTTTGCGAACCTCTTCGAATGATTTATTCGTTGAAGGAGTATCGGGCAGTAATCTCTGGAGACAGTCAGGAGAAATACTTGTTCCTCCATTAAGCGCGTCGCGAAGAGAAAAGATAATAGCGTTTGGGGTCTCGCCTTTGATGATGTAACCCACAGCGCCGAGACGAAGAGCTTGGACCATGGTTTCATCAGTGTCGTAGGCGGTCATCGCAACGAACAAAGGGGGAGAATTGAGTCTTTGTACACAATGAAGTAATTCAATTCCATTCATGTCAGGCATATGTATATCTGACAAGACAAGATCGCAGCTATGGGTGTTTAACCATTCTGCGGCAATTTTTCCAGTAGTGGCAGTGGCCACAATTTGTAAGTCATCCGTTGTGGATAGATAAATCGGAAACCCCTCGAGGACTGTGGGGTCATCATCAACGAGAAGGATGCGATTGGGCATCATTTGCACCAGGGGTGGGGGTGTCCGCTTTTGCAACCCAGCAAATCAGGGATTACCTGGTAGATACTAATTGTTGGTTGTGCTGCTGACTGTATCGACGTAGTTGATTGGGCAGTGGCTATAGGAGGGAATATAGAACTCACGATTAGCACGAGAGTGATAGGGAAAAAGTTTTTCATAATTTATTCTTATACACCTTACCGTTCAATAGCAAGAGCTATCTTCCACTGTTTGCTTGTTTGTTGGATAGTCATGACTCCGTTGATGGCCGCGAGTCTTTTACGGATTGACTCGAGGCCTAACTTGCTAGAGTTTTTGATGTTGTGGTTTGGGGAATATTCATTGGTCATAGTTATTTCGATGCGTTCGTTGTCAATGAATGCGGTGAACAAGATGGTGGAACTTGGAGCAGCATATTTGATGGCATTGGTGGCTATTTCATGTAGGCACTGATGGAGAGCGCGGTTAATGTGTTCCTGACTGGGGAAAGATGTGAGTTCTGTAGTGGTCTGGACATTAAAATTGTGGGAGCGCAGGAGTTCGGTAACTTCGTGGAGTGTTTCATTAAGGGCTGGCACAGGGCGGCTGGTTGTTTGATCTATTGGTTCGTTTAGCTCCTGAAGCAGGGTTCTGGTGTCCGCCATCGTTTTACGTGCGAGTTGTGCACAGGTTTGTAGCTGTGAGGCTTTATCTGGGGTGGTGATCGCCAGGGCTTCGAGGCGTACCGTTAGAGATGTAAGGTCTGCGGCAACAGTGTCGTGCAGAAGTGCTGCAAGCTCGCGTCGTCGTAGATTACTTGTTTCCTCACGTCTCCGCTGTTGTCTGCGGGACCTATCTATCCACCATCCGATTACGGAGGCGAATACGAGCATCGCGGTAAAGACGATGAATGACTCTGGATCACCTTCTAAACGATGATGCTCCGGAGAGTAGAAACCAAGTAAAACAATTAGCGCAGCGAATATGAATCCGGTTACATGCTTATGTTGGGCGACAAGAATCGCCAGCAGGACTATAGCAGTCAGAGTAAGGATACCTGGATTGAGATCGCTAAAAATAGTAAAGGTAAATAATAAGAGGTAGAACCATGTCGCAGTACGAGGAGAAAAGGCAGCGAACGGAACACAAAGAACCAAAGCCAGATAAAGAAATCTAGTTGGTGCTTCTGTAGGGGAAACGACGAATACACTTAGAGACCACAGAAAGAGCATTAGGACACATAGAGCAGTCACAAGTGCAAAGCGGACAGATTGGTTTTTGTCAAAGACCACACAGATAGCATAAACGTCATTAGGCGCGGGATTTATTACGAAGACCTACTCCGTAGGCCCATGCTTATGTGCTACATGCCCAGATCACAAGGGAGTACTTCGTGGAAGAACACTTCGTTCTCCCTACGGCGAAAACAGCGTTGAAGCAAAGCGGTTTAGCGTTCTTGTGCAGCTACGGGTGTAATTATTGCCGAAGCCTGAGAATACTTCCCAGGTAGAAAACCTTAGTGCACCCGGCGGCCGCCGCAATGTGACGGCTATATTGAAGGAGTGAAAACCTCAGGGTGGAAACAAGCCATCAACCAACTAGCAGTGGCCTACCCCAACCGATTCGCGGACCACTTGTAAACCACGCCCGCACACAAACAAACGGACACTCTCCTTGAGTGTGGATAGTGGAGGCCTCGTGTGCAAGAAGATAGCGTCTTTCACACGAGGCCTCCCCATCCCTGTCGTTTAATCCTTTCCATTCGCCGCTGCGCATCGGAACATCGTGCGCCAGCGATGCCAATCGGCCCGAACTCTTCCTCAAGATGAAGACCCCGGCGCTTTACTTCATCAAGCAATCTAGCCAGCGGAACTTCCGACAATGGAAGTAAGTTCTTCTTCAACTCGCCAGGTTCGATAAAACCCGCAATAGTAAGGGATTCAGCAACGCTCAAACCATAAACACGCGCGAACGTTACAACGTGATGCACATCGGGGGTCTGACCTGTCTTCCAGCGCGTTAGTACAGAAGCGCTGATTCCCATTTTCTCTGCTGCGCGACCTAGCGAGTCGTTACCTATTGATGCGTAGAAATATTCCCACCAGTGCTCTTTTGTCGCTGAGTGATTTTGCTCCATGACCTGAGAAGATAGTGGATACAATCCATCCTTTTACCTTTTCGTTGTTCTCTTTTCGGTCGTGGCTTTCGTTGTTCGTCGGTGGCCACCAACTCGTCCGTGCCGCGTCCCGCTCGTCCTCGATGCGCTCCAGGCGTAGACGTGCGGGAGGGCTGGCGTCGCAACACAGGCAAAGAGAGCAAGGGAACCTATGGTTCCCGCGCTAGCCCACGATACGATCCGATGCACTGTCTACAGTGGTGTTAGCTGTCGGCCTTAACCCACTGTTTTCCCAGTTCATCGGCTGCGTGCACAGTCACCTGATAGCTTTCCCTCCATGACAGGCAGGCACCGTTATGTAGAGAAGAATCGATCACCCAGGACGTGGGCATCCTCTAGCAGGGCAGGGAGATGGCTAAACAATGTCGCTAGCGCGCTGACCATTGTTTATCGGTGCTGCCAGTTCTGGGATATGACATGACCCTATGCCTATATGGCTACTTTTTGGTGGGTGGAGCGGAGTTGGTAGACCCGTGAGCGACTGACCCCCAGGAGGGTGGCCGTGTCGTCGGAGGATACGCCCTTGTCTTGGAGGGTTTTGACGACCCTTCGGATGTGTTGGGCGGCTTCTGTTTGCTGGCGCGCTGCGTGTTCGATAGCTGCTTTGGCGGATTCGATTTCTTCCTGCACATTGTCGAGGTTGACGGTCACGTCCACGGTCATGTTGGAGTGGTCGTGGTTGGGGTTGGCTGTGTCGAGGTAGTCGCGGACTTGTTGCTGCGCGTCTTTGAGGTGGGTGACGCTGGTGACGTTGTCGTCGTCGAGGTAGAGATCCCAGCCGTTGTCCCATTTGACGGCGGTGACTGTGCAGGTATTTCCGGTGGTGAGCATGGTGTTAGTTTCCTTTGTTGTTGGTTTTGCTTTGGTCGATAGCTTTGAGTGCTTGGCGGGTAACTCCGGGTGACACTTCGCGGGTGGCCGTGATGATGACCGGTCGCGGTAGGTTGGGGTGTTCCCAAACTTCGTGGTCGCCTTTGCCTTTCCTGGTTTTGGAAAAGCCTGCTTTGTGGAGCAGTTTGGTGAGGTCGCGGTATTTCATCGGCTTAGTCATACCCTATATTATAGCCCCCCTATAACGCAAGTGTCAAGGGGGGGTGTAATGTTTTGTGGCTAGGTGTTGGTGGCCCATTCGATGGTGATGGAGTCCTCTGCGCCCTGGGGTAGGTTTTCGGCTAGTGCGATCGCTTCTCGGACGCGTACATCGAGTTCGTTAAAAGTATCGGCCCAGGTGCTTACTCCGTCTAGGTTGGTGACTGTTGCTAGCCATTTTTGGCCTTCTCTGGTGATGGTGGCGGTGTACGTGTTCATCATGTGTGACCGCATCTCCTCTTTCCCTGACACTGGTTTCATCTTCCTTCCGGTACTCAATGCACGAACCCTGCGCCAGTCAATGCACGAACCTCGCGCGAGTCAATGCACGAACTTCCGGTACTCAATGCACGAACCTCGCGCGAGTCAATGCACGAACTTCCGGGAGTCAATGCACGAACTTCCGGTACTCAATGCACGAACCCTGCGCCAGTCAATGCACGAACCTCGCGCGAGTCAATGCACGAACTTCCGGTACTCAATGCACGAACCTCGCGCGAGTCAATGCACGAACTTCCGGGAGTCAATGCACGAACTTCCGGTACTCAATGCACGAACCCTGCGCCAGTCAATGCACGAACCTCGCGCGAGTCAATGCACGAACTTCCGGTACTCAATGCACGAACCTCGCGCGAGTCAATGCACGAACTTCCGGGAGTCAATGCACGAACTTCCGGGAGTCAATGCACGAACCCTGCGCCAGTCAATGCACGAACCTCGCGCGAGTCAATGCACGAACCCTGCGATAGTCAATGCACGAACCCTGCGATAGTCAATGCACGAACCCTGCGATAGTCAATGCACGAACCCTGCGATAGTCAATGCACGAACCCTGCGATAGTCAATGTACGAACCTCGCGATAGTCAATGTACGAACTTCCGGGACTCAATGTACGAACTTCCGGGACTCAATGTACGAACTTCCGGTACTCAATGCACGAACCTCGCGCCACCGAATGCACGAACTTCCGGGACTCAATGTACGAACTTCTAGTGGTGCTGGGGTTAGTTGAGGCCGAGTTCTTTTTTGAGTTCTTCGTGTGAGATTTCCCCTGGCTTGTTGCGTGCGGCTTCTGCGTCTTGAATGTCTGCCTGATCTTCAAGGGCTTCCATGGCGCGCTGAAAGAAGTCTGGTGAGACGACGACGGCTCGCATTCGGCTCCCCCGACTCATGATGGCAATTGGTTCGCGCTGCGCTTCTTCAAAGAGTCGGCTTTGTTCTTGGCGGAATTGGCTTGAGGTCACTTCTTTCATGCCTCTAGAGTACATCTTGTACATGATGTGCTCTGTGCTGGCTTTATTGGTCGTGAGTTGTCTGCTCTGCGGCTTTCATGCGCGAGTCAATGTACGAACTTGCGCGAGTCAATGTACGAACTTGCGCCAGTCAATGTACGAACTTGCGCCAGTCAATGTACGAACTTGCGCCAGTCAATGTACGAACTTGCGCCAGTCAATGTACGAACCTCGCGCCAGTCAATGCACGAACTTCCGGTACTCAATGTACGAACCCTGCGCCAGTCAATGCACGAACCCTGCGCCACCGAATGTACGAACCTCGCGCGAGTCAATGTACGAACCCTGCGCCACCGAATGCACGAACTTTTTCGGTGCGGGTGCTGTCTATGTGGCTAGGTATTTGTAGAGGGTGGTTCTGCCGATTCCTAGCCTGCGGGCAACCTCGGCTTTCGGGACACCTGCGCCTATCCACTGTTTTGCTTGGGTGACTTGCTCGTCGGTGAGGGCGGGTGCGCGTCCGGTGTAGACTCCGCGTGCTTTGGCGCGGGCGATGCCTTCGGCTTGGCGCTCACGAATGAGGGAGCGCTCGAACTGGGCGATGCTGCCGAGGATTCCTAACATGAGTTGGGCGATGGGGTCTGCGTCTGCGGTGTAGGTTTGGTTCTCTTTGAGGAACTTCACGGTGATGCCGCGTTCGGTGAGTTCGGTGACGATGGCGCTGAGGTCGGTGAGGGAGCGAGCGAGTCTGTCCATGCTCGTGATGGTGAGTTGGTCGCCGTCGCGGAGGTAGCGCAACGCTTCGTCTAGTTGTGGTCGGTGGCGGGTGCTGCCGGTGATTGCGTCGGTGTAGATGCGGGTTGCTCCGGCGGCTGTGAGTTGGGTGTGTTGGCGTTCGGGGTTTTGGTCGGTGGTGCTGACGCGGGCGTAGCCGATGATTTGGCCAGCAATGCCCGTGGAGTGTTCGCCCGGGTTTAGGGGTGGTGACACTTGTGTTCGGTTGCTCATGTTTTAACTGTGGGTTTGATCGCTTTGCGGCGGCTTTTTATGATCGCTCGGGGGCATTAATTTCCGATCACGAGGATGCTGGCGGCGGCTTCGATGACATCGTCGGTGATGGTCTCGAGTTGGTTGATCTTAAG
>NZ_JBBHKW010000018.1:0-24764 GCF_037482625.1 Corynebacterium sp. H128
CTGCTGCCGCCCGTGGAGTCCGTTACCCAGTACCGCCGCCTCAGCCCGCGGCGCGCAGCTGCCCGACGCTAGAACTCTGCGCCAAATATCGGTCTCAGAACAACGCCATCGAGCGCTCAAAACCACACAGAAAGCCGTAACTAACCACAGGATCGACGTGTCTATCCGATCTGTGTTTAGGGAACGGTGTGTGCTTTCTGCCTCGAATAGTTCATTGCCGATCGCCACCAGCGCCACATACGGTGCCACAGCCAATGCATCGCTCAGCACCGCCAGTAACTGCGCTACAACCAGCTTGCCTCGAATTGGGTGTTGGAGGCGACGGATCGCCTCTTGCCCGGCTCGCTGCCGAGCTTTGAGCTTCGCGTTGGCCTGAGAGGAGGGCTCTGATGCGGTATTAGCAGCTTCTACGACACTTGGCGCACTAACAGTCATAGCGCTAGGTTAGCATAGCCTAACCTAATAAAGTAGGGGGAGAGCGTTTTGATAGGTGGCAGGGGATTTGCGCGCTTTTGGCGCGCAGGAGCTGCATGATTGGCTCAAAGCGCACTTCTCGACGCCGCCAGTATTTGCTTCCTGTGGTAACGCCATGTGGAACCTTGGCACTTGGCAATTCTCACATTGCGAGCGGAGTAATCGGATTTAACATGGTAAGTAGTCAGACTTATTTGCGGCAGGCATTGGCGTGGATTCCTGTATGTTGGCCCTGCAATTTGTCGACTTAGGGCATCGTGATTTCGGGCATGTAAGGCGTTCGTCGTGCTGGAAATTAGCTAAGGGAGTGGAGGTGGGACGAGAAGAGATCGAGATCTTTGCTGAACCGGGCAATAGTGCTTTTGGGGATGTGTTGGACGATTTGATGTCGGCGGGCAGCGCTCCTGCGGCTGTGGGGGTTGCTCATGGCGATAGCTGCATCGTTGTCTTCGGTGATGGGCCGTTGCGGGGATATGTTGCTGTGACGAATGGTGAACATTCGGAACTGCGGGCGCGGTCGATGGCGGAGTTTGAATCCCTGGTGGATGATCCGATGAATCATGATGAAGACGGTGAGCTGGTGTTTGATTTTGACTTTATCGATGCTTTTGCTGCTGGAAAGCGTACGAAGGAAGACTTAGCGGTGGGGTCCAAGCTGCTAGAAACACTGTCAAGCAACCTTGGCGATGGGTGGGATGAGTGGGATCTTCCTTATGTCGCTCAGGCGACGTGGGCTGCAAAACTCAACTTGAATTCTGCGGAAACGGCTCGGGAGTTGGCTGGTCATATCGACGATCCGGCCACGGATTCAACTCCGGAGAGGTGGGAGGCAGAGGCGGCACTGCAATACTTGGTGGACCTGAAACGGTGGACGGAAGCTCAATCCTGAGCTGGCTGATCCCAGTAGCTTTAGGGGGCTTCTCGAGGCCTATTTTTGAACGCCTATTGCACGTCAGGGCTACAAATAAGGATAGCTTGTAAGTGTCTATAGCCAATTGAACAACTCGTCTCAAAGATGTTAAGGTAAGGCTTACCAAGATTTGGGTAGGCGGACCTAAGGGGCCTGCCTGCAGTTTCAGTTGCAAAGGCAAAAATATGTTCAAGCGTTCTGCTGACACCACCTGTGTTCGTAAAGATTGTATTTCCGCAGACCAAGCACCTATTGGTTGCTTGGCAAGCCTGCCGGATTGTTGTCTTGAACGAGCGACAGCTGACAACCCGCCCCTCGCAATGCGTTTGCGTGAATTGGGCATACGTCCAGGCGGGAGGGTAAAGCTTGGCCAACGAGTATCTGGTGGCGGACGTATCGTGACGGTGGGTACAGCTCGCTACGCTTTTGATCGAGAGACCCTTCGTCAACTGGATGTTCAGCTGTGAACGCCATTGCAAGTGCACCGAGTTGCCATTCGGCCGCTGCCACTGTTGTCGCCCCAAAGGGGTCGCCGATCGTCGCGCTAGTAGGCGCTCCCAACTCGGGAAAGTCCACTGTATTCAATGCCTTGACGGGCGCAAAGGTCAAGACCGGCAACTGGCCGGGCACCACTGTCGAGGTGAGTCGTGGCGTATGGAAAGCGGAAAATAGCCAGCCGCTCGACCTCATCGATTTTCCTGGCACCTATTCGCTTGATCCGCTGAGTCCCGACGAGGAACTAACCCGCGAGATGCTCATCGAGCGGCCTGAATCGGAACAGCCCGACTTGGCAGTGGTGTTAGTTGATGCCACCGCACCAGCGCGTGGACTCAACCTTGCGATGCAGATCTCCGAGCACCCTTATCGCGTCGTTCTTGCTGTTACCAAGTTAGATGTCGCTGAAGCTCAGGGCATCCAAGTTGATGTGGACAAATTGGGTGAAGCCACAGGCATTCCTGCTGTGGCCGTCAACGGTCGCAAATTCACGGGTTTGAAAGAACTGGAAAGCGTGGTGTTAGCGCAGCTGGGACGGCCGAAGTTGCGGATCCGAAAGATTGCTGACGTCGATAAGCGTTTTGCTGATCTCGACGCCGCGGTGAAGGCAGCCGTAGTGGAGGGGGACCCCCGGGACACCTTGACGCAGCGTATCGACCAATTTGCACTGCACCCATTCTTCGGCCCAATTCTCTTCTTGGGTGTGATGTGGGCGGTCTTTAAGATCACAACCGTGGTCGCAGCGCCGTTGCAGAGCGGCCTGGAGACTTTGATCACCGGCTGGTTTGGCGGGATGGTTGAAAACGCACTAACGGCAATGGGCTGGGATAATCCGTTGCTGGTAGGCCTGCTTATCGACGGCCTTATCGGCGGCGTCGGTATGGTCCTCACCTTCGCCCCGTTGCTCGCGCTCATGTTCTTGTGCTTGGCAGTGCTGGAGGATTCCGGATACATGGCTCGTGCGGCGGTTGTCACCGATCGGGTCATGCGCTCAATCGGTTTGCCAGGTAAGGCGTTCATCCCGATCGTCGTTGGTTTTGGTTGTAACGTGCCGGCGATTTCCGCAACACGTGTATTGGGCAGCCCGCGGCATCGCATCCTGACTGCACTCCTCATTCCGTTTACCTCCTGTTCAGCGCGGTTGATCGTGTTCCTCATGCTGGCTACGGTCTTTTTCCCAGAGCACGCTGGCACCGCGGTCTTCAGCATGTACTTGCTCTCCATCGGGTTGATCGTTCTCACCGGCTTGGCGCTGCGGGCTACGCTGTGGCGGGCGATGCCAAGCGAGCCGCTTGTCATTGATCTGCCCACGTATCAGCTTCCTACTGTTCGTATGGCTAGCTCGGTGACTTGGCTCCGGCTCAAGGGCTTCTTGCAGACCGCTGGCGGCATTATCGTCACCACAGTGATCATCGTTTGGCTCATGATGGCTATCCCCGTGCGGGGTGGACACACACTGGGCGAGGACGTACCACCGCAGGATTCCGCATATGGAGTCGTTTCCGAAGTAGTCGCTCCAGTGTTCCAGCCTGCTGGCTTCGGCTCGTGGAGCCTTACGGGTCCGCTGATCACTGGGTTCGTTGCCAAAGAAGCTGTCATTTCCACTTGGTCGCAGGTCTACTCGGTTGAAGATGTCACCGATGCTGCTCCAGCGGAGCAAGCAGAGAGCGAGTTGTCGCAGCAGATCCGAGCCGACTTTGAACAGTCTTCCGGTGGGCATTCCCTGGCTGCTGTGTGGGCTTTCATGATCTTTATGTTGGCGTATACGCCGTGTGTGGCCACCATCGCTGCGCAGCGTAGAGAAATTGGTACCAAGTGGACGTTGTTCGGTTTTGCAGTGCAGTTGTTCGGCTCGTGGGCGCTGGCGGTGTTGGCATTCCAAATTCTCAAGGTGTTCTTGTGACCCCGACTGAGTTGGTGCGAAACGCAATTCTGGCCGGTTGTGCTTCCCGAGAGGAAATCTCTCGGCGAAGCGGACTCGGCGCCGGAACTGTGGAGCTGGTCATGGAGAACCTAGAGCGTAGTGGGGGATTAGTGCGAGAAACCCTCTCTTCCTGTTCTGCTTCGGGGTGTGGTTCTTGTGGTCAATCCACGGGCTGCAGTGGTGCTGCTGGAGTGCGTGGGCCGGTGCTGCTCAAACTCGTAAAACCACAGGATCGGGCATAAAGCTACATCCAATTGGGGAATTTCACACAATTCCAGTCAATTATGGTAAATGTCACTGTGACTCCCACCATGAGGGTAAGTCACAAAGTGGCAGCTCACCTTGGTAACAACTCTCAACAAAGCCCTTCTGACCTGTGCAGGAGTGGTCGGACCTCTGCGCACCACTTTGAGTTGGCCTACCCTAGAACTCATGAGTCCAAAAACAATTGGTGTCACCGAAGTTGCCCTACGCGATGCCCACCAGAGCCTCATGGCTACTCGAATGGCCATGGAAGACATGGTTGGAATCTGCGAAGAAGTTGATCAGGCAGGCTTTTGGTCTGTCGAGTGCTGGGGCGGAGCGACCTTCGACTCCTGCATCCGCTTCTTGAACGAAGACCCGTGGGAGCGCTTGCGCACCTTCCGGAAGTTGATGCCCAATTCACGCCTGCAGATGCTCCTGCGTGGCCAGAACCTGCTCGGCTACCGTCACTACGAGGACATGGTCGTAGATAAATTCGTGGAGAAGTCCGCCGAAAACGGCATGGATGTCTTCCGCGTCTTCGACGCCCTCAATGACCCGCGCAATCTTGAACGTGCCATGAACGCAGTGACAAAGGTAGGCAAGCACGCACAGGGAACCATTTGCTACACGGTTTCTCCTTTACACACTGTGGAGGGGTACATCGAGCAGGCTGGTCGCCTATTGGACATGGGCGCGCAGTCCATCGCCCTGAAAGATATGGCCGCGCTACTCAAGCCACAGCCTGCCTACGACATCGTCAAGGGCATCAAGGATACGTATGGCGAAGATACTCAGATCAACGTCCACTGCCACTCCACCACTGGTGTCACGCTGGTGACCCTGATGAAAGCCATTGAGGCGGGGGCTGACGTCGTCGATACTGCAATTTCATCGATGTCCCTGGGGCCTGGCCACAATCCGACCGAATCCTTCGTAGAAATGCTCGAGGGCACCGAGTATGACACGGGCCTAGACATGGATCGCCTGATCAAGATTCGTGACCACTTCAAGGGCATTCGCCCTAAGTACAAGGAGTTCGAGTCTAAGACTTTGGTGGATACGAACATCTTCCTCTCTCAGATCCCGGGCGGAATGCTCTCCAACATGGAGTCTCAGCTGCGTGCCCAGGGAGCAGGCGATCGTATCGACGAAGTGATGCGCGAGGTTCCGGTCGTCCGCAAGGATGCTGGCTACCCACCGCTGGTAACTCCGTCCTCGCAAATTGTGGGTACTCAGGCCGTGTTTAACGTCCTCATGGGTCGCTACAAGGTCATGACTGCAGAGTTCGCTGACCTGATGCTCGGCTACTACGGCGAGTGCATCGGCGAGCGCAACCCTGAGCTCATCAAGCATGCTCAGGAGCAGACCAAGAAGGAGGCAATCACCGTCCGGCCAGCAGATCTGCTGGCTCCGGAATGGGACAAGCTTTCCGCTGAGGCGGCTGCGCTCGAGGGCTTTGATGGCACCGACGAGGATGTCTTGACTAACGCGCTGTTCCCAGGGGTCGCGCCAGGATTCTTCAAGTCGCGCCCAGACGGGCCAAAGAATGTTGGCAAGACGGCTGAGCAGATCGAAAAGGAAAAGGCACAGGCCTCGGGCGAAGCAAATGCCGTCCGTGAGCCGATCCAGTACAAGGTCACCGTGGGTGGCCGCAGCCAGACCGTCAAGGTCGAGCCAGCGTAAGAAGGAAAAACCTAAATGACTATTCAAGAACCTTCCATGCAGGAGCGCCTCGACAAACTCGAAGAGGCCCGGAAAATTGTCGCCCTCGGTGGCGGCGAATCCAAACTAGAAAAGCAACATGAGCGGGGCAAGCTGACTGCCCGCGAGCGCATCAACTTGCTCATTGATGATGACACTTTCCGGGAAACCGGAATGTTTGCCAAGCACCGCACCACCGAATTCGGCATGGACAAGGCCGAGGCCCCGGCTGATGGCGTCGTCACTGGCGTAGGCGCCGTGTTCGGACGGCCTGTCCACGTCGCCTCCCAGGACTTCACGGTGATGGGCGGCTCGGCTGGTGAAACTCAGTCCAACAAAGTCGCTGCCATGATGGAAGCCTCCGCGACAACGGGTACTCCGTTCGTATTCATCAATGATTCCGGCGGAGCGCGCGTCCAGGAGGGTATTGATTCTCTCTCTGGCTACGGCAAGGTGTTTTACCAGAACGTCCTACTCTCCGGCCTTGTGCCTCAGGTGTCTATTATTGCTGGCCCTTGTGCAGGCGGTGCTGCTTATTCGCCAGCTTTGACGGACTTCATCATTCAGACCCGCAACGCCAACATGTTCATCACCGGCCCTGGCGTTATCAAATCCGTTACCGGTGAGGTAGTTACTGCCGAGCAGCTGGGCGGCCCTGATGCCCACATGGCTAAGGCCGGAAATATTGACTTCATTGCTGACAATGATGAGCAGGCAATTCTGATTGCGCAGAAGCTGCTCAGCTTCCTGCCACAGAACAACACTGAAGAGCCACCAGTGGTCGATCCCGACCTGCTCGTTGAACCAGATGAGACCTTGCGTGGCATCGTCCCAGTGGAAGGCAAGAAAGGCTATGACGTACGCGAGGTGATCACACGCATTGTTGACCGTGGTGATTTCCTTGAGTCGCAAGCTGGTTTCGCGCCGAACATTGTTGTTGGTTTCGGTCGCGTTGTCGGACGCACCGTGGGTATCGTCGCCAATCAGCCGAACGTCATGTCGGGTGTATTGGACATCGATTCCTCCGACAAGGCCTCGAAGTTCATTCGCTTCTGCAACGCCTTCAACATTCCGCTCGTCACGTTTGTCGACGTCCCTGGGTTCATGCCAGGTGTGGCCCAAGAACATGGCGGAATCATTCGCCACGGCGCGAAGATGCTGTACGCATACTCTTCTGCCACCGTTCCAAAGATCACCGTGGTCATGCGTAAGTCCTATGGTGGCGCGCACTTGGCGATGTGCTCGAAGGATCTTGGGGCCGATCGAGTTTTCGCATGGCCGACTGCTGAGATCGCAGTGATGGGCGCCGATGGAGCCGTCAATGTAGTCTTCCGCAAGGAAATTGAGGCTGCTGAGGACTCAGATGCAAAGCGCGAAGAACTGATACAGCTCTACAAAGATACGTTCTCCACACCGTTTATGGCTGCCTCTCGCGGCCTCGTGGATGACATCATTGACCCAGCTGACACTCGTTCTGAGATCGCGATGGCGCTGGAAGTGCTCGCAAACAAGCGAGTCTTCCGACCCGCCAAGAAGCACGGCCTTGGGCCAACATAGGGGATGAATCCAATGAGCGAACTTTCAAACAAAGAGCTGCAGGAGCTTGTAGAAAAACTCACTGCGCGCCTCGATTCCATGGAATCAGAACTTGCAGAGCTCAAGCTGCGTTCCGATGTGGAGATCCCAGAAGATGTCCTGATGGCCATCAGTGCTGCGGTGTCTGCCTACCTGGGTAACCGAGGTCGGGTTAAGGCAGTCAAGTTCTCCCGACACCGGACGTGGGCTGCGCAGGGCCGTCAGGCTGTCCAGACTCGTAAACCGCACTTCTGATAGGTGTTTAAAGGAAAATCATGAAACTCAAAGTGACCGTAAACGGTATCGCCTACAGTGTCGATGTCGAGGTAGAGGAAGAACAGCGTCAGCTGGGCTCGATTGTGTTTGGTAGCGCCGCAAAGAATCTTGAGCCATCAAATGCAAAGGTGTCGGGCACCTCGCTCAATGCCGTTGTTGCTCCGTTGGCTGGTTCGGTCTTCAAGGTTCTTGTCGAGGAAGGCGAGGCCATTGAAGCTGGCCAAGTACTGCTCGTGCTCGAGGCCATGAAGATGGAAACTGAGATTACTGCTCCGAACGCGGGTACTGTGACCCAAATTCACGTCTCCCCGGGCGACCCCGTGCAGGGTGGTCAAGCATTGGTGGAGATCGAGTAAGCGTTTAAAGTAGGCTGCCGAGGAACTTCAGGGATCCTCGGCGGCCTTTGCACGTTCGGGGGTGAGAAGCCGCGGTGTCGACAGTGGCATGCCACTATGGCGTGGTAATGAAAAAGCCCCGAAACCACATGTGTCACTTCTTTAACATTTTCTGTATTGTGAACCGTGCACCTGTTGTCGATTGAAAGCACAGTGAGTCTTATGCACTTCTCCCGTCGTGTCCGCACATTTCTAGGTAGTTCAGCGGCGGCGCTGACGTTAGTGCTCGGAGCGCAACCGGCGGCGGCCGTAGAACCTGCGCCAGCCACCTTCGAGGGGCTTGTCGATGGCCCTAACTATCATTGGCGCAACGACCCCGAAGCTCAAATTATGGCTCAACACCTCGGCCCGGTATTACACCGCGTACCAGGCAGCTGGTTCAACGCCCCGGACATTCCAGGTGAATCCCGCGACGTTCAAGCAACAGGTAAGGCACTATTTGGTCCGTCCACTCCCATTTTTGTTGGCTCAAACAAGATGTGCACCTTAGCTGTTGCGGGCTATGACCAACACGGAAATAAGGTCGGTATCACCGCAGGACACTGTGGAAATCCAGGGGACGAAGTATTCTCCGCCGATGCGCCACAAGTAGGCGCGGCCGGCAACATCGTGCAGGTTTCTCCAGAGCTGGACTATGCCCTCGTCCAGTTCAACGACAGAGCAGAGCTGACTCGCTCCTACTCTGGCGTCACCATCAACGCCGTCGGCGGCCAGGCGGCGCTCGGCCAGCAGCTGTGCAAGAAGGGCGTTGCTACCGGATACACCTGCGGTATCGCGTGGGATGCCTACAACGCGCAGGTGTGCGCCATGCAGGGCGACTCCGGAGCCCCAATGTTTATGGGGGATCGCCTCATCGGAGTTATCTCGGGTGGTAACCCCGTAGTTCCTGCGGGCACCTGTTCAACGCCATGGCAAGGGCCGCTGCACATGCCAACTGTTTCGTCTTCGATCGATGCCATCCTGGCAGACCTGGATGCCCAAGGCGGGGTAGGCGCTGGATTCCAGCTCGCTTAGCGCAGTAGCTGATGGCCGCCAACCTGGTAGACAGGGCTGGCGGCCATTTTCGCGCGTTAATCAGGAAAGGCGCCGGAGTACTTCATCGTGTAGGCGTCCGTTTGTTGCGACAGCATCTCCACCGTGTGGGCCTTCGGCTCCCGAGAGTGAAGTAAAGCGGCCACCCGCCTCGGTGACGAGTACTGCCAGCGGAGCTAGATCCCACAGGCTCACCTCTGGTTCGGCGGCAATGTCCACTGCACCTTCTGCAACGAGGCAATAGGAGAAGAAATCGCCGAATCCGCGGAGGCGCCAGGTGTCATCACTTAAGGAAACAAATTGTTCGCGCAGTTCTCGATCGCGCCACCCCGCTAGGGAAGAGAAGGAGACCGAGGCATCAGCCAGCGAATTCACACCAGATACGGATAGCTTCTTCGGCGAGCCGCCGTTGAAGGTTTTCCAAGCGCCAGAACCTTCTGAAGCCCACCACCGCCGGCACAATGCGGGGGCGGAGACGACGCCGACGACTGGACGGCCGTCGACAAGCAGCGCGATGAGTGTGGCGTAGACGGGAACACCACGGACGAAGTTCTTAGTGCCGTCGATTGGATCGATAACCCACTGTCGCCCTGCGAAGGTTGCGTCGCCGCCGAATTCCTCACCGATAATGCTGTCTGCGGGACGGTCTGCCGCCAGCCGCTCGCGCAGTGCCTCTTCGACTGCGAGATCGGCGTCGGACACCGGGGTGAGATCTGGCTTGGAATCGACTCGTAGATCGGAGGCCTCGAAGCGGTCGAGGGTGATGCGATCGGCGATGTCAGCCAGCTCGATGGCAAGAGCGAGATCTTCTACATACATGTTTCCAGCTTAGAACAGTGCGAGTGCTTCGCTCACGGATTCTGGATTTCCAGCTAGGCACCAGGTGACGCCCCCGCCTTCGACTTTCAGCGCTTTCCCACCAGCGCCCTCGACTAAAGCCCGTCCGGGGAGCCAATCCCAAGACTTCACGGAGTGCTGCATCCAAAGATGCAGGGTGCCATCTGAAACGCCGCCAAGATCTACTGAGCCGGCGCCAAGCATGCGCAGGCTCGCAGCGCGCTGGGCAACGTTGAGCCATGCGTCGCGTACCGCATCCTGTTGCAGGTAGTTGGGGTGTAGATAGGTGCCCAAAGCGGCTTGATGCAGCGGGCGGTCGGCGAGCTTATCGACGTCTTTGCCGTCCCTGCTTGTCGGAATTTCCGGGCCTCCAAACCAGGTGTATCCCATCGCAGGGCGGTGAACTGCACCGAAATGCAGCTTCTCGGGGTCTTCTGGATCGCCAGCGACCAGGGCGAGTGCCGAGCACCAGTAGTCAGAGCCCGAGACGAAATTAAACGTGCCGTCAACGGGATCAATTACCCAGGTGCGGCCGGACTTTGTCTCGCGGGCGGCTCCTTCTTCGCCAAGAATGCCGTCTTCGGGGCGCAACGCCTCCAATGCACCGGCTACGAATCGTTCCGCGGCCTTGTCCGCCTCAGTGACGACATCAGAGAAGTTGGTTTTTTGCTCGGAGGACACACCAGTTTCGCGCATCCGCCAAGCAAGGCGGCCGGCATTGAAGACTAATGCTTGCGCGAGGTGTTCGTCAGTGTCTTGATCGTGCGCGATGACGAAAGTCTTGGTCAGGGCATCGATCATGTCGTTGAGGTTTTGAGGTGTGGAAGGCGTAGGGGGAACAGTCATGGCTCCTATTCTGCCTGTTCTTGGTGCACAATGGGGAAAACTGGGCGTTTGAAAAGGTGATGTTATGGATTTGGATCAAGCGTGGTCAGCTTTGCAGTTCGTGGGCTACGTCGGTTGGCCATCGGCACTCGTGGTGTCCGTCGCTATCGTGCTGCTGCGATGGCTCGATGCCAAGGCCGCTCCGAGCCCGAAGCCGCTAGGTTCTTTTGTTTTGATCTTCCTCGGTTTAATACTGGGCGTGATTAGCGTCCTCATCGGATTGCTGCCGAATGTATTCGGATTCCGCGGCGACGTGTCATCTTTGTTATCGCCGCTATTGAGCATGGTGTTCTTTGTGTTCCTTGCCCGTAATGCTAAGCACCGCTATTCCGGTGTTGCACTGGCCTTTTGGTTCACTTTCTGCGGTTTCATTTGCGCAGAATCGATATGGTTAATCCATTGGGATGAGACCGGTCAATCCGGGGTAGGGATCGTGATGTTCATCTGCGGGGCAACAGGTGTTGTATTGCTGCTCGGAGCACGTGCAGTGCTCGAGGCAAGTGCTGCCAAACGTGCAGTGAGTTTGCCTGGCAATTGTGGTGGAAAGAAGACAGGAGGTGCCGGATGTTAGGACTTGGGCTTTTGGTGTCCTTGGTGATCGCCGGATTGGTGGCAGTTCTGCAGGCCCTGGAAGAGCCACGTCCCAGTGCATGGCGGAACATTCTCCTTGTCCTGGCAAGCCTGGCGCTGGGAGCTGTTGCAGCTGGACTAGCGATTGCCTTCGCTGAAATTGGCCAATGGGGAAACTGGGAATACAACATGCCGTGGATCCTCGGGCTGTCAGCTTTCGCTATTGGAGGTTGCTTGTTGAAGCCCCGCCACTCCGAACTGGTGATTTTGTGGTGGTCCGAGGCCATGAGCTTCCTTAGTGTTTACGGTATTTGGGAAGAGGGGCCCGGGGATGAGGGGATGGGAGCACTGTTGACGGTAATCATGTCAGCGGGCTGTCTGGCGGCAGTGGTGGTGCTCATACTTTCCGTGTTGATGTTAAACCTCTCTGAGCGGCGGTTGGCCCGTTCTCGACGTTCGGATCGCCTGCAGTAAAGTGGTGGACTATGCGCCCGGAGATTGCTACAGAACTTGCCAGCTTGGATTCCACCCTCACCAGTATTGAAAAGGTCATGGATCCGGCAGAGATGGTCGATCGCGTGCGCGAGCTCGAGCAGAAAGCATCTGATCCTTCACTGTGGGATGACCCCGACAATGCGCAGCAGGTGACTTCCGAGCTTTCGGCCGTGCAGGCATCACTGCGCAAGGTGCAGTCTTTGCGGCAGCGTCTGGAAGATGTTCCCGTCATGTACGAGCTCACGGAAGCCGAAGGGGAGAGCATTGAGCTTGTCGACGACGAGATCGCCGCACTCCGCGCTGAAATCGATTCCCTGGAAGTAAAGACAATGCTCTCGGGCGAATATGATTCCCGTGAGGCCGTGATCAGTATTCGTTCCGGTGCTGGTGGCGTTGATGCGGCGGACTGGGCGGAGATGCTCATGCGGATGTACGTCCGGTGGGCGGAGAAGAACGATCACAAGGTAGATGTCTATGACATCTCTTACGCGGAAGAAGCTGGCATCAAGTCTGCGACATTCGTGGTGCATGGTGAGTACATGTACGGCACGCTGTCCGTTGAGCAGGGCGCACACCGACTGGTGCGAATCTCGCCCTTTGATAACCAGGGGCGCCGCCAAACCTCCTTTGCTGAGGTAGAAGTCCTCCCGGTAGTGGAGCAAACCGACTCTATTGACATCCCGGATTCTGAAGTGCGTGTGGACGTTTACCGCTCCTCCGGCCCTGGCGGGCAGTCAGTTAACACCACAGATTCCGCGGTGCGACTCACCCACATTCCGACGGGCATTGTAGTTACCTGCCAGAACGAGAAATCTCAGATTCAGAACAAGGCCTCCGCCATGCGTGTGCTGCAAGCCAAGCTGCTGGAGCGTAAGCGCCAGGAGGAGCGGGCTGAAATGGATGCGCTTGGCGCAGGCGGCAACGCTTCCTGGGGTAACCAGATGCGTTCTTACGTGCTGCATCCGTACCAAATGGTCAAGGACCTGCGGATGAACTTTGAAGTCAATGACCCATCGAAGGTGCTTGATGGTGACATTGACGGCTTCCTGGAGGCGGGAATCCGCTGGCGGATGGCGCAGCAATCTGAAACGGAATAGCTCCGGGCTGGGGTTTGCGTCGAATTTCCCACTTCCACTGGAAATTTGAGAGCAGTTTTCGACCTTCCGGGATGAGAAATTCGGCAATGCCAGCCATACTGGGGTGCCTGCGCGCCGGGGAGCGTAAGAATGGCCGTCGAAAAGCTGCGAAAACCCTCACAGAAGTTTCCAACGGGACTAAAGTCAACTACTGTTACTGTCGTGATTAAATTCGACCGTGTGACAAAGTCCTACAAGACCTCGACTCGGCCGGCGCTGGATAATGTCTCGCTGGAAATTGAGAAGGGGGAATTCGTCTTCCTGATCGGACCTTCCGGGTCAGGAAAGTCGACCTTTTTGCAGCTGATGCTGAAGGAGGAAGCCCCGACCTCAGGCGACGTTTATGTTTCGGACTTCCACGTCAATAAGCTGCGCGGCGGACAAATCAATAAGCTACGCCAGCACATCGGTTACGTATTCCAAGATTTCCGTTTGCTGCAGAAAAAGAACGTTTATGACAACGTGGCGTTTGCCCTCGAGGTAATCGGGCGTCCGAAACGGACCATCGAGAAATCTGTGATGGAAACCCTCGAAATGGTGGGGCTGGATGCTAAAGCCAACCGCATGCCAAGCGAGTTGTCGGGAGGCGAGCAACAACGCGTTGCTATCGCCCGCGCCTTTGTCAATCGCCCGCTAGTGTTGCTTGCTGATGAGCCGACCGGCAACCTCGACCCTGATACCTCCCAGGACATCATGGTGTTACTCAACCGGATCAACAAGTTGGGAACCACTGTGATTATGTCTACACACAACGCACAAGCAGTGAACAACATGCGCCGTCGTGTGATCGAACTGCACATGGGCAAATTAGTTCGCGATGAAGCCCACGGTGTCTACGGAGAGGGACGTTAAGAACATGCGACTTGGACTAGTATTCCGCGAGGCCATGCAAGGCCTCGGCCGCAACTTCACGATGACCATCGCGCTGGTCATCACCACCGCGATCTCCCTTGCGCTGCTGGCCACCGGCTTCTTGGTTACGGGCATGACAGAGCGCACCAAGGAAATCTACCTGGACCGCGTGGAAGTCATCGTTCAGCTGGACGAGAAAACCTCCGCAGGTGACAAAGACTGCTCCAGCAAAGAGTGCAAAGAGATTAAAGACAAGCTCGAAGCCGACGATGAAGTCGAATCAGTCACCTTCCGCAATAGGGAACAGTCCTACGAGCGGTTTGTGAAGCTCTTTGAGGAGACCGATCCAGTACTTGTCCAGGAGACCTCCGCGGATGCTCTGCCTGCAGCACTACATGTGCGACTCAAGGATCCACTGGAGAATCAAGCAATCGACGCGGTACGAGAGCTGCCACAGGTGGATGGAGTCCTTGACCAAGTAGATGATCTGCGTGGAGCCACAGAGAACCTCAACGCAATCCGTAACGCCACCTTCTTGCTGGCGGCCATTCAAGCTATCGCGGCCATCTTCTTGATTGCCAACATGGTGCAAATCGCGGCATACAGTCGTCGGGAAGAGATTCAGATCATGCGCATGGTGGGTGCATCCCGCTGGTTCACCCAGGCTCCATTCGTGTTGGAGGCGGTATTTGCCACCTTCCTAGGCGCTTGCGCCTCTGTTGTTGGCCTATTGTTGGGCAAGGAATTCGTCCTCGACCGCGCTCTGAGGGGCTTGTACGAGGCGCAGCTGATCGCCCCAGTGACAACCTCTGACATTTGGGTTGTGATTCCAGTAGTTGCAGTGATCGGTTTGCTCTTCGCGGCAATCACCGCGTGGGCTACGCTGCGAATGTACGTCCGCAAATAAATTGTCCAAGAGCCTACCGCTGACGGTAGGCTCTTATTCGTTATGGCGAAAAAGAAGAAGGCGAAAACTAACCCGGTCATCGCGACGAACCGCAAGGCCCGGCACGACTATGCGATCCTCGAGACCTTTGAAGCTGGTATTCAGCTCGTTGGCACCGAGGTGAAGTCGCTGCGCGAGGGCAAAGCATCGCTTGTCGACGCCTTCGCCACCATCGACAACGGAGAAGTATGGCTGCGGGCCCTGTACATTCCGGAGTACTCGATGGGGTCCTGGACCAATCACTCGCCGCGTAGAAACCGAAAATTGTTGCTGCACCGGCGGGAAATTGATTCCCTCATGGGCAAGGTGCGCGATGGAAATAAGACCCTGGTGCCGCTTTCCTTATATTTCAAAGACGGCAAATTGAAGGTCGAACTCGGCCTCGCTCAAGGCAAGCAAGACTATGACAAGCGTCAGTCCATTAAACGGCGCACTGAAGAGCGTGAGGTAACCCGCGAGCTCGGGCGCCGTATCAAGGGGATCAACGTGTAGTCGCTTTTAAGCGCCTGCAGTGTCAAGCGTGCGCTAAGGTCGGCTGCATGACCCGCTCTTATTTCCTCTGGGCCAACGGCCTTGCCATCTTCCTCGTTCCCTTCGTCGTGGTTGTGGGGCGAGTTGCCGGGGGCGTGGTTGGCTGGATGTTCATCCTGTTTCTCCTAGCTGGCGCATTTGTTACAGCCGTGTTTTATGTGGTGCTATTGCTGTTTTCCGCCCTCATACCGGAGGAACAGCGGGAAAGTCGTTGGCTCGGTCCTTCTTGGTGGTCGGGTGCCATCACCGCCACCGTGGGGATGTCGATTCTTCCTGATTTTGGTGATGCCCCCGACTCTGCCGTAGCGCACCGGCTGTTCGATGCGCTTCCGAAAGAGCAAGCTATTGATCTTTCACAAAAGCTAGGTATTGGCTTCATTTCCCTCGGATTGTGTTGCTACCTGGTTTGGGTTGTCATCGTGTTGAGCACTGCCTTGGATGCGCGCAAGCGTGGCGAGTTGGTGGTGTGACGGCCGAGCCACGTGCGGGTGGTGCAACCTCTGAGTTCTTAGCGTTGCTGTCGCTTGTTTTGGGGCTAGACATACAGCCAATGAAAGCGCTATAGTGAATCATCCTCCCGGAGAATGCATAACCCGCCGGTGAGGGCGCACGCGGGGCTGATTTTGGTTTCGACTGCGTATATTGAGCCAGGGGAAGCGTGCCGGTGCAGGCTAGAGACCACCGTAAGCGTCGTAGCAAAATGATAAGCGCCGAGAATACTCAGCGCGACTACGCTCTCGCTGCCTAAGCGACTAGCGTGTCTGTCGGCCCAGGGCTGTCCCTGACCTGGTAGCCGGCACCGATTAAGGGACTTGCTCGTCCGCTGCGTTGGCAGGGCGGATGGGGACTTTTACTGCTAACTGGGCTCATCATCCGGACGTGTTCGACCGAGCCGGAGAGCCGAGTAGAGATGTTGCGCGAACTGCGCACGGAGAAGCCCTGGCGAGGTGACGTAGGACCCGAGTTCAATTCTCGGCAGCTCCACGATGACCCCCTTTGACCGCAACGGTTGAAGGGGGTTTTCATTTTAAGCGCCCTCGGGAGTACCTGTTAGGCCGGCACAAGTGCGTCGATTGCCGGGCGGCTGTCAATATCCCCAGGTCTCCTAGTGCGCAACGACAGGACAGGATTTCTGAAGCGAGTGGCTGCTTGGAACGGAACTCTTACACTCTAGAATTGGTGTCGGGCACCGGCGAGCAATACGCTGGTGGAGACTACTGTCCAAGTGGAGCTAAGGAAAAACTGGAGGCACGATGGTTCAGCGTGTGTACGTGGAAAATCGCGAGGGTGGGCATGCTGCGGCCCTCTCGAAGGAGTACGGCGTCAAAGTGCGCATGCTCAATCGTTATGATGTCGAAGGTACGACGAACGAGGAGTTTGAAAAGGCCGTCAAGCTCGTACTTTCCGAACCTCAAGTAGACAACGCCTATGCAACGCTCGAGGAGGCCGGGGTTACCGGCCAGATCTTGGCAGTTGAGCCACTTCCAGGCCAGTTTGACCAGCGTGCTGATTCCGCGGCGCAGTGCATCCAGTTCCTCTTTGAAAAGCAGCGCCCGCAGGTCCGTACCGCGGTGCTTTACGTGGTGGAGGGGACGATCCCCGAAAAAATGCGCACTGACCTCATCAATCCAGTCGAAGCGCGAGAAGCGAATCTGGAGCTGCCGGAGACGCTTTCGATGACCGTCGACAAGCCTGCGGACGTCGAGAAGCTCACCGGGTTCACCGCGCTTTCCGACGACGCCCTGCCTGCCTTCGTTGCTGACCACGGCCTCGCAATGGACGCTGACGATGCGACTCTCATCCGCAACTATTTCGCTTCCGAGGATCGCGATCCGACCATCACTGAACTCAAAGTCATCGACACCTACTGGTCGGATCACTGCCGTCACACCACGTTCGAGACGGTATTGGACAACATCACGTTCAACGAGCCGGCTGCTGAAGCCGCCTACCAGGACTACTTGGCCGCACGTGAGTCCATCGGTCGCACTAAGCCAGTCACTCTGATGGACATGGGCACGATCGCAGCAAAGGTGCTGCGTGCCACGGGTAAGCTCGACGCTTTGGATGTCTCCGAAGAAATCAACGCCTGCACCGTCCACGTCAACATCACCGTCGACGGCAAAGAAGAGCCGTGGCTGTTGCTGTTCAAGAACGAGACTCATAACCACCCGACCGAGATCGAGCCTTTTGGTGGCGCAGCAACGTGTATCGGTGGCGCGATTCGAGATCCGCTTTCTGGCCGCGGCTATGTCTACGGCGCGATGCGCATTTCTGGCTCTGGCGATCCGCTTGAAACTTCTACCCGCGCTGGCAAGCTGCCACAGAAAACTATCGCGCGGGTGGCTGCTTCAGGTAACTCCTCTTACGGCAATCAAATCGGCTTGGCAACGGGGCTTGTCGACGAGCTCTACCATCCAGGTTATGTAGCCAAGCACCTGGAAATGGGCGCCGTGGTCGCCGGTGTACCTGCAGCCAACGTGCGTCGCGAGGTACCCGTCGCTGGTGACATTGTTGTGCTGGTCGGCGGAGCCACCGGGCGCGATGGCATCGGTGGAGCGACTGGATCATCAAAATCACACACCGTTGAATCTTTGGCCACCGCAGGCGCAGAAGTACAAAAGGGTAATGCCCCAGAAGAGCGCAAGTTGCAGCGCCTTTACCGTAATCCGGAATTCACCAAGCTGATCAAACGATGCAACGACTTCGGTGCTGGCGGTGTAGCGGTTGCTGTTGGCGAACTCGCTGATTCCCTCGAGATCAACCTCGACGCTGTGCCGAAGAAGTACGAGGGGCTCGATGGCACTGAGCTGGCGCTGTCCGAGTCACAGGAGCGCATGGCCATCGTGGTTGAGGCTAAGGACGCAGAAAAGCTCATCGAGCTGGCCAACGAGGAAAACCTCACCGCAGTCATCGTCGCTGAGGTCACCGATTCTGGCCGCATGCGCATGAACTGGCGTGGCAACACCATCGTTGACCTTTCCCGTGACTTCCTCAACACCAACGGTGCCGATAAGCATGTAAGCGCTGAGATTGCGCCTGCTGCCGATTGGCGTGCGGCTGGCCGCGAATGGGCTACCAAGAATGACTTCGCAGAGTCCTTCCTTGACATGGCATCTGATCTGAATATCGCCTCCAAGCAAGGGCTTTCTGAGCGATTCGACTCCACCGTTGGTGCGGGTACAGTACTCATGCCTTTCGGTGGCAGCCGTCAGGCAACTCCGATCCAGGCGATGGCCAACACCTTGCCAGCGTTGGGGGAGACTACTAACTGCTCCGTCATGTCTTGGGGCTACAACCCTTATCTGACCGAGGCCAGCCCATATCACGGCGCTTACCTCGCAGTTGTTGAGTCCGTCTCCAAGCTGATCGCGACGGGCGCTTCTATCGACGAGACCTACCTTTCCTTCCAGGAATACTTCGAGCGCATGGATTCTTCCGCAGCCTGGGGTAAGCCCGCCGCCGCGCTGCTCGGCACCATCAAGGCCCAGCTCGGTCTAGGTGTGGCCGCAATCGGCGGCAAGGATTCCATGTCCGGTACCTTCGAGGAACTACACGTTCCGCCGACGGTCATCTCCATTGCCGTCAGCCATGACGACGCCCGCAACGTTGTGCCGAACCACTTCAAGGATGCAGGCCACACCGTAACGCTGCTGTCGCCTGAGCTTGCTTCAGTAGCGGACGTAGCTTTGGCAGGCTTGCCGACGCCCGAGTCCCTCCTGGCTAACTACCGCACGGTTAACGATCTCCTCCGCTCCGGCAAGGTCCTTTCCGCTTACACACCAGGCTTCGGCGGTCCCGCCGAGTCTGTGCTCAAGATGGGGCTAGGCGAGGCTATCGGCTTCTCCTTCACGGAGGATGCGCCACTCTACGACTATGCCTACGGCGCCTTCGTCCTTGAATGGGCAGACGGCGTTGAGCCGACTGCAGGCGAGGTTCTCGGTAAGACCACGACCGGTGGATTCACTTTCCGCGGTACCACCGTCTCTTTCGAAGACGCTGAGGCTGCTTACTTAGGGACACTCGAGCCGGTTTATCCGACCGCTGTGGAGCAAACTGGTACCACCGAACTAGCGGGCGCCAGTGCCGTCGACAAGCCTGCCTCTACCGCAACCTTCGGGGGAGCTAAGCCAACGGCTCTGATCCCCGTATTCCCAGGTACCAACTGTGAATACGACTCCGCGCGGGCACTACGTCGTGCGGGCATCGACTCAGAGATCCTCGTCGTGCGCAACCGTACCCCGGAGGATATTGCCGAGTCTGTTGAGCGTATGGCTGCGGCGCTGGATCGCTCCCAGATGCTGTTCCTACCAGGCGGTTTCTCTGGTGGTGATGAGCCGGACGGTTCTGCCAAGTTCATGACCTCCTTCCTGCGCAACCCAGCGCTCACTGCGGGCGTGCAGGGGCTTCTCGACGACCGTGGTGGCCTCATCCTCGGCATCTGCAACGGCTTCCAGGCCCTGATTAAGCTGGGGCTCGTACCTTTTGGTGCTATCGCCGAACCGGGTGCCGAGACTCCGACCCTGACCTTCAATACCATCGGCCGCCACCAGTCGCGCATTTCTCGCGTACGCGTGGTCAACAACGACTCTCCGTGGTTGTCAAAGGTCAATGTGGGCGATGTCTTCAACGTGCCAATTTCGCACGGCGAGGGGCGCATCACTGCCGGGGAGTCCGAGTGGAAGCGTCTCAAGGCTGCTGCCATTACGCAGTATGTCGATGCTGCCGGGGAACCGTTAATGGACATCTCGGTCAACCCGAACGGCGCGCTGTTTGCGCTCGAGGGCATCATGTCCGAGGACGGTCGAGTTTTGGGCAAGATGGGTCATGCTGAGCGCATCTCCGCTTCGACGTATAAGAACGTGCCGGGCGAGTATGGCATGAAGTTGTTCGAGTCTGCAGCGGAGTTCTTCCGCAAGTAGTATTTGCGCAGCTGATCGCAAAGTAGAGGGTGTTTCGGGCAAGATCCGAAGCACCCTCTACTTCGTTTTAGGCATGTCCTTGGGGCTGAAGCGTTTCGGGAGGTGCACTTTTCAGCTGGGCTGGTGGGAGCGATCTGGTGGCAACCCGCTGGACGCTGCAAGTGGCTAGCCTGGGGGTGATTTTGATTGGCTGTGACTGTAAGTGGCCGGGTGGAATTGAGGCGAAATTGGGAAAGAAACCGCACCTTGCGGCACCTTTTGTACCCTGGAGATAGAAACATTGTGGAAAAGTCCACAACCGGGTTTCCTGCCCATGACGAGGCAATGCTAACCTAATTGCAGCTTAGGCTAAGCTAATTACCGTTTCCCAGGGGCGACTAGCTTTCGCTCCGTGATCTCGTTGAAGGAAGTAATGTTGTCTTCCCGTTTTCGTGTAGCAGCCGTCGTTTCCGCTGCAGCAATGGCACTGACCGCCTGTGGGTCCGCCACCTCCTCCGACCAAGACCAAGCGTCTGCTAAGACCGTCGCCATTACGGATAACTACGGCACGCAGGAAGTGCCTTCGCCACCAAAATCAGTAGTTTCCGTGGTCAATCGCTCCTTTGAAACGCTGCAGGATTGGGGCGTAGAGCTCAAAGCAGTGTCAAAGGGAATCGTTCCAACGACTCTTTCGTACCGTACCGACGATAGGGCGCTCGACCTCGGCTCTCACCGCGAACCGAACCTGGAGAACCTCGTCGCTGCGCAGCCTGACGTCATCCTGGGAGGTCAGCGCTTCAACGACCATGAAGAAGAGATGAAGAAGCTTGCCCCAGACGCCAAGTACCTCAACTTTAACGTCCGCCCTGACAAACCAATCGATGAAGAGCTGAAGCGCGAAACTACCGAGTTGGGCAAGATCTTTGCCAAGGAAACTGAAGCGAAGAAGCTGAACGATGACCTCGATGCCTCGGTCAAGGCGGTCAAGGATTCCTACAAGCCAGGAGACAAGGTCATGGCGGTGAACGTTTCCGGTGGCAACTTCGGCTACATCGCACCAAGCAAGGGGCGCACTGTTGGCCCGATGTTTGACCTATTCGGATGGACTCCAGCTCTTGAGATCGAAAACAGCTCCGGAAATCACAAGGGAGATGAAGTTTCTGTAGAAGCAATTGCGCAGTCAAACCCAGACTGGATCGTCGTACTTGACCGCGATGCCGGCACGTCAGAGTCACAGCGCCCCGACTTCAAGCCAGCAGAAACAGTACTGAAGGAGAATCAGGTGCTGCAAAACGTGGACGCGGTGAAGAACGGCAAGGTCATCTTCTTGCCAGCCGACACCTACACCAATGACGGCATTCAAACCCACATCGAGATCTTCAACTCCCTCGCCAAGGCGTTCAAGGGATAAGACGCTATTTTAAGGAAAGGACAGTCCTGTGACAGCAACCAGAGAGATGACCACTCGTGGGCGGCTGCTGGAGTGGCCATTGCTGCTCGGCATCCTCGGCGTGCTGCTATTGCTGTTTCTTTCCTTATTGGTGGGGGCCTATGACATCTTTGGGGGAGAAAACGGTGGTGAGATCTTTGCGATCACCCGAATCCCACGTACCCTGGCGTTGATTCTGGCGGGCGCCGCAATGGCGATGAGCGGGTTGGTCATGCAGCTGCTCACGCAGAATCGTTTCGTGGAGCCCACCACTACCGGAACCACCGAATGGGCCGGTCTTGGACTCGTCTTTTCTATGGTATTTCTTCCCGAATCGAGCCTGCTGGGTCGAATGACCTGCGCTATCGTCTTCGCGTTCGTTGGAACTATGGTGTTCTTCGCCTTCCTGCGACGGGTCACTTTGCGATCTTCCCTGATCGTTCCCATCGTGGGCATCATGCTGGGGGCGGTAGTCAGTTCAGTTTCCACCTTCATTGCGCTGGAATTAGATCTGCTGCAGAGCTTGGGCACCTGGTTTGCGGGGTCATTCACTGCCGTGCTGCGGGGACAATATGAAGTGCTCTGGATAGTCGCGGTCGTCGTTGCGTTGGTGTTTTACTTCGCGGATCGGCTCACGGTTGCGGGACTTGGCGAGGATATCGCCAAGAATGTGGGTCTTGACTACGACCGCATGATTTTGATCGGTACAGCTTTGGTATCGGTGGCAACTGGAGTGGTCACCGTTGTCGTCGGCAATCTGCCATTTGTTGGACTCATCGTGCCGAACGTGGTGTCGATGTTCCGCGGCGATGACCTCCGCTCCAACTTGCCGTGGGTGTGTGTACTCGGAATTGGCATCGTAACGGTCTGTGACCTCGTAGGGCGCACCGTCATCGCGCCTTTTGAAGTCCCGGTTTCCCTCGTCCTCGGCGTGCTCGGAGCCGTCGTCTTTATTACTTTGATTATTAGGCAGCAGCGTCATGGCTAACCTTCCGCTACTTTTCAAAACTCGTCGTACCCCGCCGATTGCCGTCGCCGTCGAAAAGCCGGTGTCGGAATCTAGTTACCTGGGGTTCTCCACGGACCGCACCTCCGGCAGCTTTGCGACGTCCAAACTGCGCAAGCGTTATTGGACCATCCTCGTCGGCATGATCGTGCTGTGCGCGCTCTTCGCCTTTGGACTGTTGGCCTGGAAGAACCCGATGCCGGTCGGTTCACCCGGGTTTTGGCTGATCGCAGAGCGTCGCGCCGTCGCCATCGTGGTGATGGCCATTGTGGCGGTGGCGCAGGCTATTGCCACTGTGACGTTTCAGACGGTGACGAATAACCGCATCGTTACCCCGTCGATCATGGGGTTTGAAGCGTTGTACATGGTCATTCAAACCGGCGTTGTCTTCTTCTTCGGAGTTGCCGGCCTCGTTGCATTCTCGGGTACTAGCCAGTTCATTCTGCAGGTCCTATTGATGATGGCACTGAGTATGGCACTCTACGGTTGGCTGCTTACTGGGCGCTACGCCAACATTCAAGTGATGCTCCTCGTGGGCATCATCATCGGTGGTGGCCTGGGATCCCTGTCAGCGTTCATGCGCCGCTTACTGAGTCCGAGTGAGTTTGATGTACTAACAGCGCGTATGTTCGGCTCGGTGAACAATGCGAAGACCGAATATCTGCCACTTGCCATCGGCCTGGTAGCGATTGCTACGGTGGCTATTTGTGTGCGGGCGAAGACACTCAACGTGGTGGCGCTGGGGCCTGAGCTGGCCCAGAATCTGGGTATCCACCATAGGCACGCCAGCATCTATTTTCTGTGCATGGTGTCGATCTTGATTTCGGTATCTACTGCATTGGTCGGGCCGATGACCTTCCTCGGGTTTCTCGTGGCCACTTTGGCTTATCAGCTAGCAGAAACCTATGACCACCGTGCGGTGTTGCCGATGTCCATCGCGGCCGGGTTCCTTGTACTAACGTCCGCGTACTTCATCATGAACCACATCTTCTACGCCCAGGGCGTGGTCTCGATCATTATCGAGCTCGTCGGTGGTTCCGTTTTCCTCTTTGTCTTGCTTCGAAAGGGTCGACTGTGATTGAGCTGGTAGATGTCCGCAAACAATATTCGGACTCGGTAACCATTGGTCCAGTGTCCCTTAAGATCCCCGCCGGGGGAGTGACGGCGCTGGTGGGACCAAACGGCGCAGGCAAATCTACGCTGCTCACCATGATCGGGCGGCTGCTCGACATTGACGACGGTGCCATCGAGATTGGCTCTTACGATGTGGCCGCTACAAAATCTAAGGATTTGGCCAAAATCGTCTCCATCTTGCGGCAGGAAAACCACTTCATTACGCGCCTCACAGTTCGGCAGCTGGTTGGTTTTGGCCGCTTTCCACATTCCAATGGACGCCTGACGCGCGAGGATGAACAAATCATTTCGCGTTATATCGACTTTCTCGGACTCACCGAGTTAGAAGGGCGCTACCTCGACCAGCTCTCCGGTGGGCAGCGTCAGCGTGCCTACGTGGCGATGGTCTTGGCACAGGAAACGCAGTACGTGCTTCTCGACGAACCACTGAACAACCTCGACATGGCGCATTCGGTACAGATGATGCGCCACCTGCGAAACGCCGCGCAGCAGTTTGGCAAGACCGTGGTGGTAGTCCTGCACGACATTAACTTCGCTGCAAAATACGCCGATTACATTTGCTGCACGAAAGATGGCCACGTGGTGGAATTCGGTACCCCGACGGACATCATGCAAGATGACCTGTTGTCCAGCATCTTCGAAACACCGGTGACAGTTATCGATGGTCCGGATGGTCCACTCGCGTGTTATCACTAAAAATCACAGTTGACCTGGCGATTTGTTAAACAATTTCAACGTGCGTATATTAATCCAGGTCAGCGCGACAGTGTAACCAAAAAGTTACCTGCTCAGCAGCTAGACGGACTGGATTTTGACTTCCATGTCAAGATCAACTACAGTCAACCGAGTCGCTCAACGAGGGTTAACCTGCTGTTAACCGGAGTCGAGTGTGCGTGTGTTGTTTGAGAACTCAATAGTGTGCCAAGTACTTATTTTGATACTTTTTGTATCTTTTGATTTTTTGGTTGTGTGTTGGTGCCGGCAGGCCCGGAGGGGTCTGTGTAAGCATTTAAT
>NZ_JBBHKW010000019.1:0-8293 GCF_037482625.1 Corynebacterium sp. H128
TGGCGTCATGAATCGGATCCTCAACCGAGTACCGCACATCAATCTGAGCTGCCAGATGGAAAATCACCTCCGGGCGATGTTCAGCCAGGAACGCGTCGAAGTCCAACTCCAAGATGTCAGCTTCAACAAAAGTGCACTTCCCGGTGGCCTGGGCCGCGGCAAGGTTCTCGGTTCGACCGCGGCTGAGGTTGTCCACCACAACGACATCGTGGCCCTTCTCAATTAACAGATCCGTCAAATGAGAACCAATAAACCCGGCCCCGCCGGTAACAAGAGTGCGCATGAGCTCCTCCTCAGGAGTATTAGAAATCTACTTAAAAATGAACTCTAAAGCTCAGAAGATCTGGGACATGTGTCCGATCGCAAATTAGAACCGGTTAGGTGGAAACCGCACAAAGACATAAATGAAAAATAGAATAGACACACAAAGTTGGCCAACTTGAAAAACTCGGGCGACCAAGCACCGCGATCTAGGAACTCCTAAATGCCGTCGACCACATAAGATTAACTCCAATCCTGAGAGCTTTAGTGCCGATGGTTGTCCACCCAAGCTGAATCTGGACGAGAACCGCCAGACGTAGAATCTCAGCGACTGTTGCCGAACATCAAGATAGAAACACTCAAATGAAAACTAATAACTATCGCTTCGCGAGGAGCGATACCAAAAATTCCTCCTGTAGATCAACAACCTTTGACTCCTCATAGTTCTCCTGCACGAACTGAAAAGCGTTGTCAGCCAGCTCAGAAGCCAGAGCTTGACTTTGCCAAACTCGTAACATTGCCGCAGCCAAACTCTCCGCGTCCCTTGGAGCCACCAAAAGACCAGTACGGCCATCCTCAACTAGATCCACTACTCCAGTAACACGCGTAGAAACAACCGGGACTCTACTGGCGAAAGCTTCCAAGATAACTGTGACGAGCCCTTCCCGATATGTCGGCAAACAGAACAAATCCATACCCTTATAAAAGGAAGCTACTTCGGCGACATGTCCCAATGCTGCGGTTTGTATGCCCAAGCTCGCGGCACGGGCAAGCAACTGCTCCCCGGAAGCATCCTCTACTTCACCGAGAACAATAAGCTGCACTTCTTCTCTTACGTTAGGCAATAAAGCCAGCGCTTCGCTAAGCTCGTTAACGCCCTTTTCTGCAGTTAGTCGTCCGACAAACCCTATAGTGTACTTGTTGGGATCCAATCCAATACTTCTAAGGACTGTTTCACGTTCATCCGCGCCGGAGCGCGGATGAAACTTCACCATATTAACCCCCTGGGACGAACCACGCCCGAGGAGAGTAATCTTTTCGGCGTTGCCGATTTTTAAAGCCCTGAGCTTAGAATAAACAGAATTGCTGACCGCGCATACCGAAGTAGCCGAAGCTGCCACAATCTTTTCGATCAGCAGGAATACCCTCTTTGCTAGCCCCTCAGCAGTTTCGAGGCGAAGCCCATGAACCCAGTAGATCCTTACGGGAACCCGCAGAATCGATGCGGACAATAACCCCAAAAGGGAGGCTTTGGGTGTACCGAAAAGCACAGCATCAGGTCTAATTTGACGCAATACTTTTACAAATTGCAGCAGAGACTTAATGTCCTCTACCAAATTTGGCCGACGTTCCATCGCCACTTGATGCACCACAAATTCCTTGCTCAGGCGATCCGCGGTATCTCCAGGCGCAGAAATCAAGTGGACCTCGTAGCCTCTTTGTTTCAGTCTCTTAGCCAAGGCTTCGTGAAACATTAGTGCCGTGTGATGCGTCACTCCAATTATTACACGACTTGAGGCACATCTTGCGATCCGAGCAGCCTTCAAATGGGAAAATGCTTGCCGGGGAGATTCTAATTGATCCTCGATACCCGGAAATGCAGATACACTTGGACTAATCTCTAGATCTCCAAAAAGCTTTGAATATAGTTTGGGCTTTCCAACGAGGGATGCGGCACGACGGAACAGTACGAGTGGGACCGGAAAAAGGAAGCACTTAATTCCTTGAGCGTCAGCTAAATGCCTAACTAAGTCTTTGGTAGAAACCGATTCGAGATCACTAACCAACAGGGGACCGCTCGGAACATCCGGTTCAGAAATCGCCCTAGCAATCCAGGTCGACAAATTACCTACAGAGATCATTGTTCGTCGATTATCGGCAGAACCCAATGGTAACGGCAATCGAGTGTTTACTAATTTAGTAATCTTTTCGATATTGCCTTTCGCGCCCGCCCCGTACACAACTGGAGGTCGCAAGACGACTAGGTCCATAGAAAAGTCCCTACTCAATTGCATGAGAGCGACCTCTGCTTCGAGCTTAGAAACTGCATAGGTCGCGGACGGATTCGGGGCATCAGAATCGGCAAACGGCCGCCCCAAGGTCTGCTCACCATTGACGCCGATAGAACTCACGTACACAAACCTTCGGACGCCCTGCGCAGCCGCAGACTTAAACAGCTCGATGGTCCCCCGTACATTGGCCTCACGAAACGCCTCTAGAGGGTCGTCCGCCGTCTCATGCAAAACGTGGACTCTCGCAGCCAAATGGACGATGACATCAATGTCCGAAAGAAGACCGCTCCAGTCACTACTGCTAGAGAGTGCGGGGATCTTTCGACTTTCATGAGCGCCCAATACCAATTCACCGGCTCTAGAGCCCGCGACTACAAAGTGCTCACCGGACAGACGCTCAACTAAATGCCGTCCTACAAAACCCGACGCACCTGTGACTAGGACTCGCATGTGCCCACCTTCCTATGACCCAAAAATGATGGCAATGACAAATACACACCGCAAAGCGCAACCAGAACCCCCACAACAATCAAGGAAACTTGAAGCGTAGATCCAATAGCAAAAAGTCCGACAATCCCAGCCAATAAAGTGAAAACGTTTACCACGATAGCAACCTGAATATGAGACAACCCAAAGTCAGTCAGTCGCTGATAAGTATGCATTCTATGGGCCTCGAAAATTGGCTGACCAGCTATAGATCTTTTCGTTAGCGTAAAGATCGCATCTGCCCAATAGATACAAAATGGTGCAAACACTGCAATCAAGGGAATACCGAACCAAGCCGCATACAGGGCAAGGCCTGCTGTAACTCCCCCTAGGAGATAGCTACCCACATCCCCAAGAAACATACCCGGCGGAGTCAGATTCCAAAAAAGAAACACTGCAAATGCTACTGCGACCGACGCAGAAACTAGCACCAACAATTGCAGGTCTAGCTTGTGTCCGATTAGGGAGAACACTAGGCCGATGCTTACTGCATAGAGCCCCGATATGCCATTAATGCCGTCCATGAAGTTAGTAAAGTTAACATTCGATACGAAAAACAGAGCAGCGATCGGAATCAACATCCATCCAGTGTGGCTAAGAGTTGATAAGCCTAACGAAAGTAGTGTACCGATTAGCGCTTGCCCCAAAGCGCGCATACTTGCCGGCAACCCCCATATGTCTTCAGCTAAGCCTAATAGACCCGTGATGATTGCAGCGCCGAGAGTCAAGAGCATCATGTCAAATTCGGCTCGGAAGCGCCATAAGACAGAGCCAAGCAACAGCAGCGCCGACAGTGCAGTCAAAGGCGCTACTCCGCCGCCTCTCAGGGTCGGCCGAGCATGCGACGATCGATGATTGGGAATGTCAACTACACCGACTTTAATAAGCACCGGCCGCCAAGCAAAGGTTGACACTGCAGCGGTTAGCCCAACAGCAAGGACCACAATCCAGTCAATCAAATCGGTGTTCAATGTAAATTCCTTAGCTCGAAGTACCTTTACCGGCTCTTTCCATAAACTCTTCTCGGTTCAAGTCATCTGGATCGATCACTTCGGCATGCGCATGAGATATCTTCGAATGGAATGGTCTATTCGCGGTCTCTCCTGTACCGACAAGCTCCTCATGCATTTTCTCACCAGGTCGTAATCCGGTGAACACAATATCAATGTCCTTTTCGGACATCTTTATCATCCGCTGCGCGATTTCAAGAATCTTGACCGGCTCGCCCATGTCCAAAATCAAAACCTCTCCAGAGCGACCAATTCCGCCAGCCTGCAGCACCAGCTGACATGCTTCAGGGATCGTCATGAAGAATCTAGTCACGTCAGGATGGGTGACAGTAATTGGCTTGTTTTCTTGAATCAGACGCATGAAAGTCGGAAGCATTGAACCTCGGCTACCAATAACGTTGCCGAATCTTACTGACAAATAAGTATTGTCCGACTGTGCCCCATACCAAGCAGTCAGCTTTTCCGCTACCCGCTTGGAATGACCAAGAACGCTAGTAGGGTTTGCCGCCTTATCGGTAGAGATGTTTACAAAAGTTTCAACACCAACATCGTAGGCAGCTCGCAAAACATTAAGCGATCCAAGGACGTTTGTCTTCCACCCCTCATCTGGATATCGCTCAAGCATTGGAAGGTGTTTCAGTGCAGCTGCATGGAATACGACGTCCGGGCGACGAGCACGAAAAATCTTTAGCACTTCTTCAGACTCGCGAATATCCGCCAGAATGACGGCATCCGTATCCAGAAGGCCATTACCAGCCACGTTAATTAGCACTTGCTGCAAGCCGGTCTCGTCTCGATCCAGCATCATCAACTCCGACGGCCCATACTTCGAGATCTCCGTACACAGTTGCGACCCGATAGATCCACCGGCACCTGTAACCAAGACTTTTTTACCAGTAAGATACCCTGCGATTTCAGATACGTTTGTCTCGACTGGCTGGCGTCCGAGAAGGTCTTCGATTGACAAGTCACGAAGATCATTTCCCCTGATGCCCTTAGCAACCACCTGACCAATGGTCGGCATTACTTTCACTGATAAGCCATTTTGACTAGCGATGTCCTGAATCTGTCGAAAGAAAGAAGAATCAACGTTTGCGATTGCCACGATCAGGGTTTCCGCTCCGGTCTCTGAGACCACCTTCGCAATCTCGTCAAGCGATCCGAGGACAGGGACACCGCGGATCCGCCGAGACTCAAGGTCTGGATCATCATCAATAAAACCTACGGGCAAATAGGGTGACGCAGGATCGGTCATCATCCATTGTGCAAGGTTGGTACCAATGTAGCCACCGCCGAGAATCAATGCTCGAGTCGAATCCGAAGCTGGTCGCCGGTTCCTCTCGACTTGTTTCCGCACGATAAATCGAACAGAAAGAGCCAAGAAAATCGAGACTAGCGTTGCAATGATCATTACGCCACGAGAAATACCCAGGCGCCCGCCAAGAATTACCGAAGCGAGCCACAAGATGGAGCCTACGATCCCGACTACGAGCGATACACTCAATGTATCCTCGAAAGTGCCTAACGCTAACCGACCGCGCTTCCGATAGAGCCGAAAGCCTAGCCCAATCAACAGCTGCAGAATCACTGCTGCAACTGCGAACCACGCAAGAATGTCCCACCTGACCGCTTGTAGATCGAATTCATAACGAAGCAATGCGGCCAACGCAACTGATACAATCCAGACAACCGCGTCGACACTAAAAAGGGCAGTTTCTTTAGGAAACGGTTGCGACCTTTGCAAATTTCGACTATCTTCGTTCATCTCGTCATTACCCTTCAATTCTACAATGAATATGAGGACCAGCCATGGCCCTTATTGATCGAGCGGCTCACTCACACTCTCGGCTTCCCTATCGAGCAACACCGTCAACACCAGCTTTATGCTCAACCTTGCGGAACTTTTTCTATCCTAATCGAAACTCCCTTTAGTCGCAGTTTGTCATACGACAGACAAACCAATAAGAAATCAATACGGTCCACCGATATGCAAGCACTGCCCACACCGTTCATCTCGACGAGGGACCGCCCGCGAAAGAGGAGACGCTATACGCTCAGGGCATGAATCAAATAGGCCGCAACTACGTCGATGGCTGGTATTAATTGCGAACCAGACTTCGTATATATTTGATCACTTTTGCCAAAAGGATCGACCACATCGTCTTCCTCCGGCATAGGTAGACAGGCGAGCTCGCTTCGACTTAACCTGGCCGCTTCAACAGCGGCGTCCAAGCGCTCCTTCACTGTAGCCCCCGAAGACTGAACTTCTAGTTGAAGATCCCGATCCGAGGTGGCACCAACTAATCGGGCAAATTCACGAACGGTGAATACGCATTTTGATTTTCTTGGCACGAGCTCTGCAACCGCTTTGCGGTGCGACCTATCCATCGCCAAAACAAGACTAGACTCTTGCACCATTTCCGCCAACAGCTGTTTCGCTCGATGAACTTCGGGATCTGGAACTCCTTGGGAAAGAGCTAGCGACTGCGCTTGTGGCGTCATACCGCGTCCAACCAAAGCCCCAATACCAGCTGAACCTATCCGTATCTCCGGAAAGTCGGACAACTTGCTTTTTAACAGTAATTCTGCCAAAGGCGAGCGACACACATTTCCTGTGCAGACAGTAAGAATTGAGAAGGTATCAGGCATCTAGGATCACCGCATCTTGTTCCCCTTCTTTCCTATCACGATTTCCATACTGGCCATATCCATAGTTGCCGTAGCCATATCGTCCGGCGGCATTTTGTTGAAGCATTGTGACGATGATACCGACGACGTTAGCGCCGGCATTGTTCAATGCGTTTAATGCACCTTGAAGCTCCATTTTCTGGGTAGAACCGGAAGCAACGGCAACCAATATTCCAGTTTTCCCGTGTCCAATTACTGCAGCATCAGTCACGGAAAGAACAGGTGGAGCATCAATGATGATGAAATCAAACTCTTCACCGAGTTCCTCAAGAACGGCATTCATCGCAGAAGAACTCAGCAGCTCACTTGGGTTCGGGGGTATACGACCCGCTGGCAGGAAGTATAGATTCGTTCGTCCCCAGCGTTGCAGGACATCTTCAACGTCAGCCTTTCCAATGAGAACATCGGTCAAGCCGGCAGCACCTTCGACGTTCATATATTTATGAACCATCGGAAGCCGTAGGTCAGCCTCGATCAACGCCACTTTCGCGCCTGTTTCCGCGATTGCCAAAGCAAGATTTGCTGAAGTTGTAGATTTTCCTTCACCAGGATTTGGAGAAGTCATTACAAAAATTGATGCCTCTTTGTCGACATTAACGAACTGCAAGTTGGTACGAAGCGCTCGGAAAGACTCAGATCGTGGACTGTATGGCTTTGTTCTAATGACGAGTGGATTTTGTTTCGCATTGGGATCATCAATCACACCGCCAAGAAGCGGAATTGATGTAATATCTCTTACATCGTCCAGTGAGTGAATACGTGTATCGAGAACATTCCGAAGAATTGCGATTCCAAATCCTAACAAAAAGCCCGCAAGAATGCCTATAATAAGATTCTTAATTAAGTTGGGGCTGACCGGTGCCGTTGGAGTTTCCGCGACTTGAGTGGTGGTCAGGTTAATAGGACTGATGCCAGTTTTGACATCTGTTTCCAAGTTACTCTGCACAACACGTTTAAAGCTCTCGCCTATAGAGTTGGCTATCTTAGCGGCATCTTCGGGTGAGGTATCAGTTACGGTGACATTGATCAATGCGGTTTGTTTTGGTGATACAGCAGTGACTTTTGAAGCCAACTCGGTTGAAGAAATATCTAAAGCCAATTCTTCTACCACCGGATCCAGCACGACACTTGAACGGATTACATCCACATAGCTGTTAACAATTTGACGTGAATAAGTAGCCCCCTGAGCCAACTCTCCGGTAGTACCATCCTGAGACCGAACAGAGACGTACAATTGAGTACGTGATTGGTATTTCTCGGTTGCAATCAAGGAATAGCCCAGCCCTACCAACAGTCCCAATACCGTCACGATGACGATGATCATCCAATGTTTGAACAGGACTTTCGAGTACTCGCGTATCCCCATTGTTATTTAATCCTCACTAGAAATGGACTTACCGATGTAGTTTCACAAATCAATTAAGCACTGCTCGCCCGTTCGACTTTGCTATAACCTCTTAAGAAGATCAGCTCAGAAGTGCTAACAGTAAAACGATCCTCTATGAAAGTATAGCCGGTAAATATTGCAAGCTGTAAGTTGCAGCAGCAAGCCCTGCAACCGTGAGCGTTCCGGCGAAAAGTAGGTCCTAGAGGCGAACCGTTCTACAAGCTTACCCAACACTCTACCCATCAGGGCGTCTGAAGTGCCCCGGGTTTTGTTCCTAGGCGTTTGCCTTGATTTCTATTATTTCTTGTTCTGGGCTACTCACCCAAAATTCGTGCTCGACCTCAGCCGGCGTACGGTAGTCCAGGCTTTGGTGAAGTCGTGACTCGTTCCACCACGAAACCCAGTCCAACGTCGCGATCTCAACATCAGCCACGTCGGCCCACGTCCGC
>NZ_JBBHKW010000020.1:0-3997 GCF_037482625.1 Corynebacterium sp. H128
CTGTGGGTTTGATCGCTTTGCGGCGGCTTTTTATGATCGCTCGGGGGCATTAATTTCCGATCACGAGGATGCTGGCGGCGGCTTCGATGACATCGTCGGTGATGGTCTCGAGTTGGTTGATCTTAAGCACTCGGGCGATCTGAGGGAAGAGGCGTTCAAGGAGGCGGAAGTTGCCCCGGGTGATGCGTTCGATCGCGGCGATAGCCTGAGCGTCGGTGAAGTCGTCCGGGTCAAGGGTGCGGCCGAGGCGTTTCCAATGGCGATCGAGGACGAAGAGCAGTTCATCGCGTCCTAGTGCCCGGTATCGGTGCGAAAATCCGAGACGGCTATAGAGCTGCGGGTAGTGGCGAAACCGCTGGTCGATGCCAGGCATGCCAATGAGGATGATCGCCAAGTGGTAGCGGTCGTGTTCATCTCGGAGAAGTTCGAGCGCGGTCGGGGCCAGTCGTTCGGCCTCATCGATGATGAGCAACTCGACCCACCTGCTGGTATGACCTGAGTAGGCGCCGGTGACCTTGCCGATGCTGCGCTGGTGTTCATCGATGCAGATGCCAAGCCTTGTCTGCAGGTGCGCGATCTCGCGCATGAGCTCTTTGGGCCTGGGGAGCACCTCTGGGGTGTAGAACACGGTCCGGCACCGGTTCGCAGTTGCGTAGAACTTGGCGTCGTCTTCGGTGCGCGGACCCCATTCGGTGATGAACGGTTCCACGGTGTCCCAGTGGGCGTATCGGCGTGCCGACTGAGTCTTGCCGATCCCGGCGTCGCCGTGACAGATGCCGATGGTGCGTTCCTTGCGTACCGCGTTGGCGAATTCGGTGAACCGGCGATGTTCCTTGGTGATGATGAAGTCCTTGGCCATCATTCGTCCTCTTCATAGGTGCGCAGTTTGGTTGGCCGCGCTGCGGGTGCGGTGGTGCGCGGTTCGGCCCGATCGGCGATCCGTGGGATGCGATCGTTGATGTCTTTGCGCAGCTGACGCCGGCGGGCTCGGCGTGCGGCCTCGACTTCTTGCAGGGTTACCCGCTGGTTCGGGTGCGCCTCGTCAATGGCCACGCAGAGAAAGGTGTCGCGCTCGAAGACGCGAACTTCGGAGATGTCGCGCGGGTCGTAGCGGATCGTCACCGGGCGACCAACGAACGGTGCCAGGGTTGGCGCGAGGTAGCGCCGGCCTTGGAAGTGGATGCCGTCACGTTGCACGGTGCGGTGTGTGGGCACCGTCAGCAGTAGTCCGTCGAGTTCATCGAGGGATTCGGGCATGCGCGGTAACCAACCGTCACCGATCCATGCCTTCTTCGGGCTCGTTCCGATCTCCCGGTGGGTCCGCTCGTTGTAGGTGGCGATGAAATCGGCGATCGCCTGATCAAGCGCGGGTAGGTTCAAGGACGGTTCCGGGGCCTTCGTCCCTGGTGTCAGGTGTCCGGGCAGGGTGGTCAGGAGTTCGGTGTTGATCGTGCCGAAGAACCGTTCGATCTTGCCTCGGCCTTGCGGGCGACCGATGGTGGAGAAGATGGTGCGAATCTTCAGCGCGACCGCGGTGTACTCGAGGTGGTGGCTGGTGAAGTCGCTGCCGTGATCGATATAGAGGACGTCAGGCATCCCGCACATCGCCCAGGCCGGGTCGGTTTTGCACCAGATCGCCTGTCGTAGCGCCAGCGCGGTGTTCATCGCCGATGGCGCCCCGGTAAAGACCATGTACCCGCAGACCGCGCGGGAGTAGTCGTCCATTACCACCGTTAACCAGGGGCGCTCGGGCGTCCCGCTGGCACCGGTGATGAGGATGTCGAGTTCGGTGTGATCGGCTTGCCACGTCGCATTCGGTCGTTCGGCGCGATGGCGAAACACCAGTTCGTAGCGGTCCCGATAGGAAGCCGGCCCCTCCAGGGCCAGCGTCACCAGGGCAGGATCCAAAGCACAGATGATGGCGCGAACCGTGGCATAGCTCGGGGCCGCCAGACCCAGGCGGTCCGCTTCGGCCACGGTGCGTCGGTGGAGGGTAGCGATGCTGGGGCGCGGGCGGGTCAGCGCGAGGTGCTCGAGGAACGTGACCAGCTCCGCCGGAGTACGTCGAGATCCCGTGTCGCATCGTGTCCGCGGTTCCAACGCCGCGAGCCCGCCTGTCTTGTAGAGCTGGTGCCAGCGTTGCAGTGTGCGCAACCCGGTTCCGGTGTCGCGGGCCAGGGTCGTCAGCGCGATGCCATCCTCGACGTGAAGTCGGAGGATGCGCCACCGCTGCGACCCGTCCATGTCACACCTGCTGGGAGACTGAGTCGCGGTCGCGGGCGGCCTGCTCGTGCCGATATAGCGTGGCGCGGGACCATCCGACCAGCCGGGCGGCTTCCTCTGCCGTGCGACCCTTGGCCCGGGTGTCCCGGGCGATGTCGAGTTTCTCCGCAATCACTGCCGGGTCAACAGGTGGCCGACCAAACCGGGTACCGCTTTGTCTCGCCGCGGCGATGCCGGCATTGACTCGCTCGGTGATCAGCTCACGCTCGTACTCGGCCAACGTGGCGAGCATGCCCAGCATCAACCGGCCAGACGTGGTCTCCGGGTCGATGCCATCTGAGAGCGACTGGACCTTCACGCCCTTATCGCGCAGCAAGTTCACGGTGTTGAGGACATCAATCAAAGACCGGCCAAGCCGATCGATGCGCCACACCACGACCGTGTCGCCGGACTCGGCATAATCCAGCAGCCGCTTCATCCCGGGGCGTTCGATCGCAGTCCGGCTACCCGAGGTCACATCCGCAAACACATCGCGCTTTTGCACCCCGGAATCCACAAGCGCATCCAACTGCAACTGCGCATCTTGATTCACGGTACTCACACGGGTGTACCCCAAAAGCCTCATGTCTCGATTATGCCTCACAAACCCCTACCGAGCACCACCCTGCAACAAATTACGGTGAGACGTTTTAGTGAGACGGGGAGGAGGCCCATTGCCCCATGAAACGGTCTCACATTCCAGTTCCTGCCTGGTGTCTCATAAAACTAAAGATTGTTGAGAGAAGTATTGCGCACAAGTACCTTGTTGTCATAAGGTACTTGCATGACGGAAGATCCGGAGTTTGCGTCCCTTCGCCGAGGGCTCCTTGAGCTGCTCGCACTGGCCTCAGTTGAGCACAAAGCGAGATATGCGGCTGAGATTGTCGCTGCACTGCGAGAGGTCGGATATCCCGTGCAGGAAGGGACGGTCTATCCCCTCCTGAACAAGTTGCGGCGAGCAGGCCTGGTGGATCACGAGTGGCGTGAATCGCCTAGCGGTCCGCCGAGGAAGTACCTGTCGCTCACCGCTGAAGGCAAGCAGCGGCTCACGGAGTTCCGGGCGTACTGGCAGAAGCTAACGAACATGATCGAAAGGATTGGACGATGACGAACGAAACCCCTGTATCCATGAGGCTTACTGGCCATCAGAAACCCTTCAGGCTCACTCCGAGTGCTCACCGCGAACTATTGAGCTATCTCGCTGACGCAAGAGATGAACTGGCCGATGACCCTGATGGCGACGAGACTGTTCGCGACCTGGAGGCATCGATCGGCGATCAGCTTTCCGCCCTGGGAGACAACCCCGTCGACGCAGGCCAGATGCGCTCCACCCTCAATCAGGTCGGCCCGGTTGTAAGCGAGCCTGGAACACCCGATCCGACGGGAATCGAGGATCAGGTACCGACCTGGTGCCGCGTGCTCGACGGCAAGTGGCTCACGGGGGTCTGTCTCGGAATTTCGACCGCAACCGAAGCGAACGTCGCGTGGGTACGAGCGATCTACGTCGCCGTCACGCTTGTGGGAGGAGCGCTACTCGCGCCGTTCAGCGAATACGTGATGCTCATCTTTTTTGGACTCTCGGTCGTTATCTATCTGACCTTGAGTCTCCTGCTGCCGCCCGTGGAGTCCGTTACCCAGTACCGCCGCCTCAGCCCGCGGCGCGCAGCTGCCCGACGCTAGAACTCTGCGCCAAATATCGGTCTCAGAACAACGCCATCGAGCGCTCAAAACCACA
>NZ_JBBHKW010000021.1:0-1655 GCF_037482625.1 Corynebacterium sp. H128
GGCGGTGTCAAGCTGTGAATGCACCATTGAGTGTTTTCATCAGTATCTCACGAGGAGTGCACCCACCCAGCACGATTCGCGGAGTGTCATTGAGCTCATCTTGCACAAACTGGACATGCTCGGCAGTGACCTGGGTGAAATCTGTTCCCTTGGGATAAAACCGCCGACGCAGTTCCCCGTTTGTATTCTCATTGCTCGGTCGTTGCCACGGCGACCTCGGATCACAGAAGTACACCTTGCAGTCTTTGTCCACTGACACGGTACGAGTGTTCGCCATCTCTGATCCTTGATCCCACGTGATCGTGCGAAACACTGCTTCAGGCAATCCCGCAATCATCTCCTGCAGTGCGGGCACTACCGTGTCAGAATCATGACTGTCCGGCAGGTGATACAGCAGGGTAAACCTCGAGCGTCGCTCGATTAATGTAATGAGCGCTGACTGCTGGTTTTTCCCCAGCACGAGGTCACCTTCCCAATGCCCCGGAATCGCCCGGTCATCTGCTTCAGGTGGGCGTGTGGTGATTTCCGACCCATACACCCAGTTCTTATTGTGCAGGCCTGCTACCCGGTTACGAGGTGTACGGGTCTGTTCCGCGCGAATGAGCACCTGTTTGGTGTTCATGAGGTCTTCTAGTTCTTTGCGCAGGCTTCCTGCCGTTTGTATGTACAAGGCACTGTAGATCGCTTCATGAGAGATATGCATATCTCTATTGTGTGGGTGCTTAGCTTTGAGTCGACAGGCAATACGCCCCGGTGAGATCTTCCGCGCCAACATCGCCAACACCTCGGCACGCAAAGGGCCAGGTTGATCAAGTTTTCGTTGCCTAGGGCGCTTCCTACGCTGTGTAGCCTGATACTGAGCAATATCCGGGTCATACTCCTTCTCTTCGTCGCCTTGGTCGTAGGCCACCAGGAGCGCATTGCGTTTAATCTCACGCGATACCACGGTGTGATCACGACCGATCTGTTTACCGATCTCGCGGCAGGACAGACCTTTCCGCGAGAGTAAACGGATCTGACAACGATCGGCCAGGCTCAGGGTCCGCCCCCGCCCCACTGGGGTGGTGACGATACTGTTGGTGTCAAGACCAGCTTGAACAGCTCTTGGATGCGCAGGTGCTACAGGCATGAGTCCATCATCAATCCACGTCGCAACTTGTGCTGGCGACACACCTAACTCAGTCGCGATGTGCCAAGGTGCGAACCCCGATAGAGACAGGTGGGTACCACGAGCAATAAGCTCACGCCTGGTGGCACCGGGCATTGCTGCAAGCCGGGCCTGGCGGGCCCACCGCGTGACGGTCTGATCGCTTAGTCCCAGTTCCCTGGCCACGGACAGGGCTGATCTGCCGTGTTCGTTGACTAGTTCACACACCCGGTCGTTGAGCTGTTTGCGGCGCGGACTCCATTGCTTGCGTAAGCCTTTGGTTGTGTGGATCACGCGGTGGTTAGCCTGGGCGTTGCAGTTCACACCAGCTGTTTTCAGCCATGCGTACACACTATCGGCGCTGTATCCAACTTCTTCTGCGACCACAGTTACCCGTCGGCCGGCAAGCACCGAAGCCACCGCATGGTCCCTTATCTTCTGTGTTGATCGTTGAACCACCACGAACCACCTTTCTGGTTTGTGGTGCATTCACAGCTTGACACCGCCC
>NZ_JBBHKW010000022.1:0-1439 GCF_037482625.1 Corynebacterium sp. H128
TGAACTGCTCCCCATTAGTTGGACTGAGAAATCAGTTTCCGACTAGTGGGGAGTTTTTCTTTTGAGAGCACGAAGTTCGTTGAGTCAGGTACAGCGGGAGCAGCTCGTTGAGTTATTTGAACAGGGGCTGGGCTATAACGCGGCAGCCCATCGTTTAGGGGTTAGCCCCTATCCGGTGAAGAGGCTTGCCCGCCGGTTCAAGCTTCATGGCAAGCTATGCCTTGTGGAGAAGCCAACCAAGCAGCAGTATTCCTTTGAGGTGAAGAAAGACGTCGTTGATCGATTCAACGCTGGCCAGTCCATGATGGAACTCGCCAGGGAATTTGGTTTGTCTTCGGATCAACTGGTCAAGGATTGGGTTCGTGCGTGGCGTGCCGGCGGTGATGAAGCTTTGCAGCCGAAGCCGAAGGGACGCCCGAAAGGTAGTTCACCTGTGAAACCGTTAACTGAGGAAGATCGGTTGCGTCGCGAGGTAGAGAAACTGCGGGCGGAAAACGCGTATTTAAAAAAATTGCGGGACTTGAGGAACCAACGGCGAGGCTAAAAGCCGAGGTCATCGTCATCCTCAAGTCAACTCACCGATTGGACGATCTGCTGGGTGCGGCAGGTCTTGCCCGGTCAACATTCTTCTATCACCAACAACGCCTCACCATGGGCGATAAGCATGCCCAGCTCAAACAAGCAATCATCGAGGTCTTCGAGCGTATGAACCGTCGTTATGGTTACCGGCGGGTGCACGCCCAGCTGCGCCGGGCAGGATGGGTCGTTAACCATAAGCTGGTCTACAAGCTCATGGACCAGCTCGGGTTGAAGTCAAAGGTCAGGGTGAAGAAGAAGTACAACTCGTATAAAGGCACGGTCAGTCACATTGCGAAGAATGTGCTGGATCGACACTTCACACCAGATACACCCAACATGGTGTGGGTCAGTGACATCACGGAGTTTCGTGTTGCTGGCACCAAGGTTTATCTGTCGCCGATCATGGATCTCTATGACCGGTCAATCCTGTCGTACAGCGTATCTACCTCACCAAATACAGCCTTGACATCACAGTCTCTGCGTGACGCCATCGCACAACAATCACCGGGGCAAGGACTACTTGTACATACAGATCAAGGGTTCCAGTACCAGCATTCCAGCTGGCGCGGGCTCATCACAAGCATCGGTGGAGTGCAGTCAATGTCAAGGAAAGGCAACTGCTATGACAATGCGGTGATGGAAAACTTCTTCGGGCACTTAAAGACTGAGATGTACCACGGTGAATCATTTACCAGCCTGCGGGAGTTCTACAAGGCAATCGATGACTACATCTACTGGTACAACCACGAACGACTCCAGAAACGACTCAAGGGTCTGACTCCGATGCACTACCGGAACCAGACCCTTGAACCCCTAACCGCCTAGAATTAAACCAGTCCAACTTTCGGGGGCCAGTTCAA
>NZ_JBBHKW010000023.1:0-1234 GCF_037482625.1 Corynebacterium sp. H128
CCAAAATTCGTGCTCGACCTCAGCCGGCGTACGGTAGTCCAGGCTTTGGTGAAGTCGTGACTCGTTCCACCACGAAACCCAGTCCAACGTCGCGATCTCAACATCAGCCACGTCGGCCCACGTCCGCGTATGAATCAGCTCGTTTTTGTATGAACCGTTGACGTTTTCGGCAAGAGCATTGTCATAAGAGTCGCCTACAGTCCCAGTAGACGCGGTTATTCCATGCTCAGCAAGGCGCTCATTGTAGACAATGCTCACATGTGAACCATGGTCTGAGTGGTGAACTAGGCCTGTTGTTTCCTTGGCGCACACAATGGCTTGATTGAGAGCCTGCAGCGGTAACGCCTCGGTGCGCATCGAGTCTGACAGTGCCCAACCGATAATCCTGCGGGAGTACACATCGGTGACAAACGCGGTGTACACGAAACCCTTCCGGGTGCGTACATACGTGATGTCAGCCACCCACAACTTATTCGGCGCGGAAGCCTTGAATTCGCGGCCCACCAAGTCAGGGCGATTATCCGGGCGCTTGGGCCTGCGAGTTGTCACAGGCGACCGGCCCTTACCTTTGCCACTGACTCCAGCAAGGCGCATCAGGCGAGCGGTTTGCTCACGGCCAATGTCGATTCCTTCTCGGCGAAGGGCGTGCCACATTTTCCGCACACCATAAACGCCGTAGTTTTCGGCGTGGACCACGCAGATGTGCTCAATAAGGGCAGCATCTCGCAGACCTCGCGAACTCAGTCCACGGGCTTTGGATTGGCGGTACCCGCGGGAGGTGATAAAGCCACCATCGCGATTGTTCTTCAACGTCTGGCAGATGAACTCGACTGTGAAACGATCCCGGTGTTCATCGATGAACCGGATCATTTCCGACGTTTCGGGTCGAGTTCCGAAGCGAAAAAAGCTGAAGCAGCTTTAAGCAGCTCGTTTGTGTCTCGAAGCTCCTGGTTTTCACGGCGCAGCCTGGCATTTTCGGCAGCGAGGTCTTCAGGAAGACGTTCGGAGACATGTCCGTCGCGCCGTGCCTGCTGAGCCCACTGGCGGGCTGTGTGCCACGAAACCCCTAGCTTCGGCGCAACCGCCTGACATGCGGCTTGCATTGAAAGATTCTCCGCCAGAATGCGATCCTCAACAAGACGGACCACGCGGTCCTTCGCATCCTGGTCAAACTTCTTAGGCATGTTCCAGATTTTCCCATCCACTCAAGCGGAACAAAACCTGGGGCACTTCA